>JAZLAP010000065.1:0-5860 GCA_045613265.1 Eubacteriales bacterium
GGGATCTATAAGGACTCTTTTAGGCTGATAAAAGGCACCGACGAGATTCTTGCCCTCGGGAAGATCCACCGCCGTTTTACCGCCCACCGAGGAATCAACCATTGCAAGGAGTGTCGTCGGAATCTGCACGACGGCGGTCCCGCGCAAAAAGGTAGCGGCGGCAAAACCGGCAAGATCGCCAACGACGCCGCCGCCGAGTGCGACGATCACGTCGGTGCGCGTCAATTGCTTTTCGGCGAGAAACCGCCAGAGCGAAAGAAGCGTTTCGGGCGATTTTTGCGCTTCACCGTGCGGGAATACGAAGGTCGCCGCCGAAAGCCCCTCGCGCGTGAGCGAGGAGCATACGCGTTCGCCGTAAAGCGCGTATACCGTATCGTCGCTGACGACTGCGGCACGCACGGCGCGCGGAAGAAGAGCACGGATGCGTGCTCCCACGCTGTCGAGGATGCCGCTTCCAACGGTGACGTCGTAGCTGCGCGAGGCATTTACCCTGATGTGGCGGCAGCCGTCTGCCGAAAGCGGCGACTGTATACCGTTCAATAATTCATGTTCGATCATCCGTCTACCCTCTCCTTTGCCAGTCTGCCGTCGCGCAGAAGCGCGCACAGGCGGTCTGCATCCTCATTTTTTAATGCGTCGCGGTATTCGCTGAGCGACCGTATGATCGTGTCGATCTCGTCGGCAAGATAATCGCGGTTGTCGAGAAAAAGCTCGGTCCACATGGTCTCGTTCAGCCAGGCAACGCGTGTCATATCCTTGTACGAGCCTGCCGAAAAGCCGCGGTGCCGTTCTGCGGTGGGGCTTTTGATATATGCGTTGGAAACGACGTGCGCAAGCTGCGAGGTGAAGGCGATCATGCGGTCATGGTCGGCAGACGATGTGACCGAGATCCGTCCGAAGCCCACGGGAGATAAAAGCTCCTTCACGCGGGTGAGGATCGAGCTGTCTGCAGCGTCGGGCAGCACCAGCACCATCGGTGCCCCGGAAAAGAGCGTGGAGCGACTGAAGGAAAGTCCGGAAAACTGTGTACCCGCCATCGGATGCGCACCGGCGTAGGTGAAGCCGTATTCGCGCGCCAACAGGAAGCCGACCTCGGTGACGGCACGCTTGACGCCGCACAGATCGAGAAGAAAGGCATCCTTTCTGATATACGGTGCGACACGCTTCATGGCTTCGACCGTCGCATCGGGGTAGAGTGCAACGTATACGACGTCGCAAAGTCCGAGCGTTTCCGCATCCAATCTTCCGTCGATCACGTCGTCTGCCGATGCCACGGCGATCGCTTTCTCATCAATATCGTCGGCATATACACGATGCTCGCCTCGCTTGTATGCTTTTGCCATTGAGCCGCCGATCAGTCCAAGCCCGATCACTCCTACCGTCATATTCGTACCCTCCCGTTTTGATAAAAAAACCGAACGCCACAGCATTTTCACTGTGGCGTTCGGTATGGTTCCGAAATCCGTGCAGACGCAGCAAAAATACCTTTACTCTATTGTGTCAGCAATAAAAGTAAAAGTAAAAGTATGCGTTTGCAGCGAAATTCATCATGATATTGTCCTCTTGCGTGAGCTGTTTTGCAAGCTCTTTTTTCTGCATTTTAGCACACCTTTTTCTGTTTGTCAAGAGCTTTTTTGATTTTTTTCAAAAAATCTTTAGCAAGACAAAGTGATAAACGGGTAAAGCACGCGACGGACTGTCTTTACTCCTTTTCCAAAACGGCGGCAATGCGTTGGGATGCGAGTCCGTCCCCGTAAGGATTTTTGGCGTTTATCATACGGGAATAGCGTTCGCCGTGCTTCAGAAGCTCGCCTATTGCAGTGGTGATCGCCTTGGCTTTTGTGCCTACGAGCCATAAAGCCCCCGCTTCGACACCTTCCGTCCGTTCGGTTGTATCCCGCAAGACCAGGACGGGCTTGTGCAGAGCGGGCGCCTCCTCCTGAATGCCGCCGCTATCGGTCAGAACGATATCGGAGCGCGCAAGGAAATTGTGAAAATCCGATACGGCAAGCGGCTCGATCAGCCGAATGCGCGGGCAACCGCACAGCTCTTCTGCCGCTGCTCGTACCGCGGGGTTCTTGTGCATCGGGCAGACGAGCTTTGCCGAAGGGTGCTCCTCGACTGCATTTCGTATCGCACGGAACATATAGCGCATCGGCTCGCCAAGGCTTTCTCGACGATGAAGCGTCAGCAAAAGCAGTCGGCTGCCGCTTGCCCATTGAAGCACGGGATGTTTATAATCCTTACGCACCGTTGTTTTTAAGGCGTCAATGGCGGTGTTGCCCGTCACGTATATGCTTTTGCGGTCGATTCCCTCGGAGAGCAGACGCGCACGTGCGGATTCTGTAGGCGCAAAGTGCTTTTCCGCCATGAGCGCGATCGCACGACGATGAAATTCTTCGGGGAAGGGGCGGCGCATATCATAGGTGCGCAGACCTGCTTCCACATGCCCGATACGGATCCCACGGTAAAAGCAGACGAGCGCCGTCGCAAATGCCGTTGCGGTATCGCCGTGAACAAGCACGGTGTCGGGCATGGTTCGGTCGAGGATCGGCGGCAAGCGGCGTAGGATACGCGCAGTAACGTCACATAGCGTTTGTCCCGCCTCCATAACGTCGAGATCGTAGTCGGGAGAAACGTCGAATATACGAAGCACCGAATCCAGCATCTCGCGGTGCTGGCCCGTGACACAGACCGGTACGCGCATTCCTTGTCTTTTCCGTAATTCCTTGACGAGAGGGCACATTTTGATCGCCTCGGGACGTGTACCGAACACAAGCAGTATTGTTTTCATACGTATTCTCTCTTTTTTCATGAAGTCTTTGGACGGCAAACGGTGACACCGATATGCCTAGGATATGAACACCGATATGCCTATGATATGGACGCCTATATGCCTATGGTATGAAGGAATTCGTCCCCACATAACCGGCGCTTGCCCGAACCGGCGGATGCGGGGTTAAAAAGATTTCCAAAAAGACAGAAAAAGCGGTTGACATTCCTTGCTTGACATGCTATAATATACGCGGCTTTGAAAAAAGTCTGTTCATATTATTATAATGAAGAAAGGGAAATCCCATATGAAAGGTAATTACAGTCTCCAGCTTTACAGCGTTCACGATCTTGCAGAGAAGAATTTTGAACAGGCAGTTGCCGACGTAGCGAAGCTCGGCTTCAAAATTGTCGAGCCCTGCAACTTTTTCGGTCGCACCGCCGACGAGGTCTGCGCCTTGATGGAAAAGCACGGTCTCACGATCGGAAGCACTCATTCCTCGTGGCTGAATCTCCGCCCGACGAAGCTCTACGAGACGATCGCCTATCACAAAGCAATCGGCAACAAGAACTACGTTGTGCCGGGTGCCAAGCTCGATACGCTGGAGGCGATCGAGGATTTCTGCAACGTCATGAACTACGCGCAGCCGATCCTCGCCGCTGAGGGGATCAACCTTTCTTATCATAACCACAGCCACGAATTCGTCCTGATGCCCTGGGGCAGCACGATCCATTCCGAGCTTGAGATGCGCACCGACCTTAACTTCCAGCTCGACATCTTCTGGCTCTACAATGCAGGCGTGGATCCGCTTGCCGCCATCGACCGTCTCCTTCCCCGTGTCAGCAGCATTCACCTGAAGGACGGACTCCGCGCCACCGCCGACACGCCCGCGCGCGGCAAATCGCTCGGCGAGGGCGGCGCTCCCGTGAAGGAGGTCTACGAAAAGGCACTCGCGCTCGGGCTTCCCATGGTCGTTGAGAGCGAGGGACGCGATCCCGACAGCCTTTCCGAGGTCACCCGCTGCGTGAAGTATCTGGAAAGCATCGAAGGCTGATGACACGCGAGGATTGCCTTCGGGCGGCGCGGGCGTTCATCGATGCGCACGACATGGTATCTCTGCCGAACGGGCGTTATCCGCTCGACGGCGACAGCTACGTGAACGTGATGTGCTACGAGACGAAGCCGCTTGCGGAAAAGACCGATTACGAGGTGCATCGCCTGTACGCCGACGTGCAGTACGTCATAAGCGGCGTTGAGGAGGGCTATCAAAAGCCGTTGTCCGAGGATATGATCGCATCCTCTCCCTACGACGGCGAAAAGGATTACGCGCTCTACCCCTATGCGGGCGACGGAGAGAAAATCATTCTCCGCGCAGGGGATGCCGTCGTGTATATGCCGACCGATCTGCATCTGCCGGGCGTTGCGCACGGAGCGAGATGCTTTGTCAAAAAGGCAGTCTTTAAGATCAAGCTGTAATTTTATGCAACGCATAAGAACACGACGAAGCCATGCTCCGTCGTGTTCTGCGGTTTGTGCGATATTCATAAAAAAACGCCAAAACCCCGTTTATCTTCATCATAATGCAAGAAAATTCATAGTTTATGAAAATTTATGCACCAAATACTTGACAAAACAGCGAAAGTGGTGTATAATGAATGCATAACTAATCAAAAACAAAGAATATTTATTCAAGGAGTATATATCATGATTCTGGACAAGAGCAAGATTAAAAAGGTCGTTCTCGCATATTCGGGAGGACTTGACACCTCGATCATTATTCCGTGGCTGAAGGAAAACTATAACAATTGCGAGGTCGTTGCGGTATCGGGTAACGTCGGACAGGCGGACGAGCTTGAGGGACTTGAGGAAAAGGCGCTGAAGACCGGCGCGTCGAAGCTGTACGTCCTCGACCTCACCGAGGAATACGTGGATGAATACATCATCCCGACGATGAAGGCGGGCGCGATCTACGAGGAATATCTCCTCGGAACGAGCCATGCACGTCCCTGCATTGCCAAGGGACTTGCCGAGATCGCCATCAAGGAGAATGCCGATGCGATCTGTCACGGCTGTACGGGTAAGGGCAACGACCAGGTGCGCTTTGAGCTGACTCTGAAGCATTTTGCTCCCGATATGCCCATCATCGCTCCCTGGAGAGAGTGGGATATCAAGTCGCGCGACGAGGAGATCGACTACGCGGAGGCGCACAACGTACCGCTGAAGATCAACCGCGAGACCAACTATTCGAAGGACAAGAACCTCTGGCATCTGTCGCATGAGGGACTTGACCTTGAGGACACGGGCAACGAGCCGATGTACGAGAAGGAAGGCTTCCTCGAAATGGGCGTTTCGCCGATCATGGCACCCGATAAGCCCACCTACGTGGAGATCGACTTTGAAAAGGGTATTCCGGTCGCACTCGACGGCAAGATGATGTCGGCAAAGGAGATCATCCTCGGTCTGAACGAGCTTGGCGGCAAGAACGGCATCGGACTTCTCGATATCGTGGAGAACCGTCTCGTCGGCATGAAGTGCCGCGGTGTGTACGAAACGCCCGGCGGCACGATCCTCTACAAGGCGCACAGCGTTCTTGAAAGCATCTGCCTTGATAAGATGACGCTTCACGAGAAGCAGAAGCTGTCGATCACCTTTGCGGAGCTTGTCTATAACGGTCAGTGGTTTACTCCTCTCCGCGAGGCGCTTTCGGCATTCGTCGATAAGACGCAGGAGACGGTTACGGGTAAGGTACGTCTGAAGCTTTACAAGGGCAACATGATCAACGCCGGCGTATGGAGCCCCTACTCGCTCTACAGCGAGGAGATCGCCACCTTCGGTGAGAGCGATTATGACCAGAAGGATTCCGCGGGCTTCATCAATCTCTACGGTCTGCCGATCAAGGTGCAGGCTATGGTCAACGCAAAGAACAAAAAGAACAAGAAATAATAAATAGCCGAAGAGAGCCGAACCTGTAAGCCTCGCGGCGACGAATTTTCGCGCTTTCCGCCGAATACCGTCTCGCAAGGTCTTACCTTGCTTCGTCGATCTTCGACAAAAATCATCAAAAATTCATTTGCCGAGAGGTGCCTT
>JAZLAP010000066.1:0-6857 GCA_045613265.1 Eubacteriales bacterium
AGCTTCTTCTTGAACTGAAAATGATTGCCGACGTTGGTCTGATCGGTTTTCCGAGTGTAGGTAAATCCTCGATTCTGTCGCGCGTTTCGGCGGCAAAGCCGAAGATCGCGGCGTATCATTTTACCACGCTTTCTCCAAATCTCGGCGTTGTTTCGATCGGAGACGGCAAGGGCTTTGTGATGGCGGATATTCCCGGTCTTATCGAAGGAGCCGCCGACGGACAGGGGCTTGGTCACGCTTTTCTCCGTCACGTTGACCGTTGCAGGCTTCTTTTGCACGTTGTCGATATTGCCTCGACCGAAGGGCGTGATCCTCTTGATGACGTCAAAAAGATTGACGAGGAGCTTTTGAAATACAGCCCGACACTTGCCGAACGCCCACAGATCATGGTTCTGAACAAAATCGATGCGCTTGATGCGGATGCGCCGTATCTCGAAGCATTTAATGCGTATATCCGGTCGCTCGGACGGGATTCGGTTTCGGTATCTGCGGTTACGGGCGAAGGGAAGCAGGAGCTTGTGCGTATCGTCAGCGAGTACCTTGAAACGCTTCCCGAGATTACCGTATATGAGTCGGAGCTTACGCCCGAGGATCTCGAAACGTCGGCGGTCGGGGTGATGGAGACCACGGTGAAGAGGCAGAACGATACCTATTTCGTCGAAGGGCAGTGGCTACTCAATTTCATGGGGCAGATCAATTTTGACGACTATGAATCGCTGAATTTCTTCCAGCGTGTTCTGCAAAAGAACGGTGTGTTTGATCTTTTGCGTGAAAAGGGAATCAAAGACGGCGACACCGTGAATATTTACGATTTTGAATTCGATTTCGTTTACTAAGAGTGGTTGTAATTTTATAAATAATATATAAACATTTGGAGGCTTTATGGAACTTTCAGAAATGCGGGAGCTTTCCCGTCTTGCAACGAACGTTCGCATCGGTATTATCGAGGGCGTCTATCACGCTGCTTGCGGTCATCCCGGCGGCAGTCTTTCGATTGCGGATATCATTACGTATCTCTACTTTAAGGAAATGAACGTTGATCCCAAGGATCCGAGAAAAGCAGATCGGGATCGCTTTGTTCTTTCGAAGGGGCACACCGCACCCGCACTCTACGCCACACTTGCCCTGCGCGGCTTTTTCCCTGTTGAGGAGTTGAAGACACTTCGCAAGATCGACAGCAGATTGCAGGGACATCCCGATATGAAGCTTACGCCCGGTGTGGATATGTCGGCAGGATCTCTCGGTCTCGGCATTTCATCTGCCGCAGGCATGGCACTTTCGGCAAAGATCTCGGGCGACGGTTATCGCGTTTATTCTATCGTGGGGGACGGTGAGTCCGAAGAAGGACAGGTATGGGAAGCTGCTATGTTCGCCGCACATTATAAGCTTGACAACCTTTGCATGATCCTCGACTGGAACGGACTTCAGATCGACGGCCCCATCACTGAGGTCATGAATCCCACGCCTCACGATGAAAAGCTTCGCGCCTTCGGTTGGCACGTGATTTCGATCGACGGTCATGACTTTAATGCGATTGAAAAGGCGTTTGCCGAGGCGCGTACCGTCAAGGGAAAGCCAACCGCCATTATCGCCAAGACCGTCAAGGGCAAGGGCGTTTCCTACATGGAGAATAAGGTGGAGTGGCACGGTGCCGCACCGAAGGAAGAACAGTACAGGACGGCAATCGCCGAGCTTTCGGCAATGTTAAACTGAGGGGAGAAGCAAGATGGAAAAAATGGCTACTCGTGAGGGCTACGGCAAGGCACTTGCCGAGCTTGGTGAAAAATATGATTTTGTGGTACTGGATGCCGACCTTGCGGCGGCAACCAAGACCGGTGTTTTTAAAAAGAAATTCCCCGACCGCTTCTTTGATTGCGGCATTGCAGAGGGTAATATGATGAGCGTAGCGGCGGGCATTGCTGCGACGGGCAAGATTCCGTTCGTTTCGACCTTCGCTATGTTTGCGGCGGGACGTGCTTTTGAGCAGGTACGCAACTCGATCGGCTACCCCCATCTGAATGTTAAGATCGGCGCAACGCATGCAGGCATTACGGTCGGTGAGGATGGTGCAACACATCAGTGTAACGAAGATATTGCTCTGATGCGCACGATTCCCGGCATGACCATTATCAATCCCTGCGACGCTTATGAGGCACACGCTGCCGTAGAAGCTGCCATTTTGATGGATGGTCCGGTTTACATGCGCTTCGGTCGCTTTGCGGTTCCGGATCTTACGTCGGAGCGCGCAGACTATCGCTTTGAGATCGGCAAGGGCGTTGTTCTTGCCGACGGCAAGGACGTGACGATCGTTGCAACCGGATTTATGGTACACCTTGCGCTCGAAGCTCGCGATATGCTGAAGGCAGAAGGCATCGATGCCGCAGTCATTAACATGCACACGGTAAAGCCGCTTGACGGAGCACTGGTCACCGCGTATGCAAAGAAGACCGGTGCTGTGGTGACCGCAGAGGAGCATAGCGTGATCGGCGGTCTTGGCGGTGCCGTTTGCGAATGCTTGGCGGAGAACGTGCCTGTTCCTGTTGTTCGTGTTGGCGTTGAGGATCAGTACGGACATTCGGGAAGCGTTCCCGCGCTTCTTGAAATGTATGGACTTACCGCGAAAAACATTGCTGAAAAGGCAAAGAAAGCGATTTTGCTGAAATAACAATAAAAGAAGAACACGGCGCAGATTTTATGATTTGCGCCGTGTTCTTCTTATGTTCTGAGGTAAATTAGAAGCACCGAAATATCTGCGGGGTTGACACCGCTGATACGCGAAGCTTGTCCAAGACTCAAGGGGCGAATCTTTGATAGCTTTTGCATTGCCTCGATGCGGAGACCTTTAATTTTTGTGTAGTCAATGTCGGGCGGCAAACGGCGGGATTCCAGCTTTTCCTGCTTTGCAACCTCGGCGCGCTCGCGTTCGATATAGCCCTCGTATTTGATCGCGATCTCTGCCGTTACACGAACGGCGCGCGGAAGAGAAGGACGATCCTTGTCGAGGGGTAAAAGTGCATCGTAGGAAAGCTCCGGACGGCGCAAAAGCTCGGAAAGCCGTGCTCCGCTTTGAAGAGGCGCAGAAGAGAGAGAGAGGAGGAGATCATTCGTTTCCTCGGTAGGTGCAACGGTCGTGTGCGAAAGACGGAAAATTTCGTTTTCGATGGCTTGTTTTTTCTGTTTGAATACGGCATACCGCTCGTCGCTGATCAATCCGTAGCGGTGTCCGATATCGGTAAGCCGCAGGTCGGCGTTGTCCTGGCGAAGCAGAAGACGGTATTCGCTTCTCGACGTCATAATGCGATACGGCTCGTTCGTTCCTTTTGTGACAAGATCGTCGATCAGCGTACCGATATAAGAAGAGCTGCGTGAAAGGATCAACGGCGTTCCGCCCTTCTGTGCGGTTGCGGCGTTGATACCGGCGACCAGTCCTTGTGCCGCCGCTTCCTCGTAACCGGAGGTACCGTTGAACTGTCCTGCGCCGTAAAGGCCGTGGATTTCCTTGAATTCCAACGTGGGCAGAAGCTGCGTCGGATCGATGCAGTCGTATTCAATGGCGTATGCATAGCGCATGATCTCGGCATTTTCAAAGCCGGGAAGAGTATGCAGCATTTTTTCCTGCAGCCAAGTCGGCATAGAGGTGGAAAGTCCCTGGATATACATTTCCTCGGTATCCTTGCCGCACGGCTCAACGAAAAGCTGATGGCGTTCTTTATCCGAAAAGCGCACGATCTTGTCTTCGATCGACGGACAGTAGCGTGGCCCGGTGCCGTGGATCTGACCGCCGTACATAGCGCTTTCCTTGAGGTTTTCACGGATCAGCGTATGCGTGGCTTCGTTTGTGTAAACAATGTGACAGGCAATCTGCTCATGCTTCTGCGTTTCGGGATCGGTGAGGACGGAGAAGGGAATGACGTCGCTTTCGCCCTCTTGGATCTCAAGGCGAGAAAGGTCGATACTACGCTTTCTGACACGTGTGGGTGTTCCGGTTTTAAAGCGCATGAGGCGAATGCCCTCGCGTTCGAGTGCCGCCGACAGTCCCTTGGCGGGCAGCATACCGTCGGGGCCGCTTTCGATTGCGTTGTGTCCTATAAAAATTTTACTTTCGAGAAATGTGCCGGCACAGATAATCACCGATTTTGCGTAAAAGGTATCGCCAACGCGCGTTTTAACGCCTGTGATACGGCGTACACCATCCGTCTCCTCGGTTAAGATATCGGTGACCTCGCTTTGCATGATACGGAGATTTTCGGTTTTTTCGAGCGTTTGCTTCATCACGCTTCTGTATGCCATACGGTCTGCTTGAATGCGCTTGGAATGAACGGCGGCACCCTTACCGAGGTTCAAGGTGCGCGATTGGAGCATGACCTTGTCCGCCGCAACGCCCATTTCACCGCCCAGCGCGTCGATCTCGTACACGAGGTGTCCCTTACCGCTTCCGCCGATCGACGGATTGCAGGGCATATTGGCGATTGCATCGAGATTGATGGTAAAAAGAACGGTTTTACTGCCGAGACGTGCCGCGGCAAGTGCTGCTTCCACTCCTGCGTGACCTGCGCCGACGACGACGGTATCTACTGAAAATTCCATGCTTTCACCTCAATTACGATCGATCTGACGTTATATATTGTACCATATATTTTTCATTTTGGCAAGTAGGGAAGAAAAAGTATTCCTGTTTCCAGAAAACAAATTTTTAAATAATGCGGCATCTGCGGTAGGCATAGAAATACCGACCGAGGCTATCCGCATGGGAAACATCGGTCGGTAAGATTTAATTATTGATTATTGCTTAAGCATCTAACGCCGCTTCGTCGCAGATAATGACGGCGTTCGGATGCATTTGCAAAACCGATGCGGGGCATGCGGTCGAGATTCTTCCCGAAAGAAGCTCCTTGATCGCCGCCTTCTTTTTGGCACCCGTTGCGATCAGAAGCACCTTCTTTGCGCGCATGATAACGCCCATACCCACCGTGAGGGCGGCGTTCGGCATCAGCTCTCCCTCGGAGAAAAAGCGTGCGTTTGCCTTGATCGTGCTTTCGGTAAGTCCGGTCTTATGCGTTTCGGCGTGCAGATAATCGCCGGGCTCGTTGAAGGCGATATGTCCGTTTTCTCCGATACCGAGAATCTGCAGGTCGATTCCGCCGACTTCGTCGATCTCCGCCTCGTAGCGGCGGCATTCCGCCTCGGCATCGCTTGCCGTACCGTCAAGAACGTGCGTTGCTCCCGCCTTGAAATTTACCTTCGAAAAAAGGTGCTTTTCCATAAAGTAACGGTAGCTCTGGCGGTTGTCGGGCGAGATCGGATAATACTCGTCAAGGTTATAGCTTTTTGCCTTCGAGAAATCAAGTCCTTCCTTTTCGTGCATCTCTGCGAGACGGGCATACATACCCTCGGGCGTGGAGCCGGTGGCAAGTCCCAGCACGGCTTCGGGCTTGTTTTTCAGCGTTTCCGCAAAGATGTCGGCGGCGATCCTTGAGGCTTCCTCATAATTTTTGCATACGATCAATTTCATGTCTGTTCTCCTTTATTCCTTTTCCTGACGGTTCTTGGATTTTTTACATTCCGACGGCGACATGCCGATATAACGGCAGAAGGTCTTCGAAAAATAGGACAAATTTTCAAATCCGCACATAAAGCAGACCTCGCTGACCGAGTAGTCGCCCGTAGTCAACAGAGCCTTGGCGTGCAGACAGCGGCGGTTGTTAATAAACTCGACGCAGGTGTAGCCGACCTGGCGGCGAAATTCGCTTGCAAAATAATATTTGCTCATGCCTGCGGCGGCGGCAACGCCGGCAAGCGTCAGCTTTTCGGTCAAATGCTCGTTAATATAACGGATCGCCAGCTTGACCGAGGCAACGCTCCGATCCACGTCCGAATCCCCGGTCTCGATCCTGCCGTATTTCTCGGCAACGTATGCAAGAAACTGCAGAACGGCGGCACGAATACGGGCAAGGCGGAAGGTATCACTGCAATTGAAGGCTTCCGTGATGCGGTCAAAGCGCGTGAGCATTTCGGGATCCTCGGGATTTTGGTTACAGAAGGAAACGGTGTTGATCGGAATATCGTTTGCGGCGAAGAAATCCTTATCCACGATCAGACAATGATAACCCGTGTACGGCGCACCCGAAACGCGGTGCAGAACGTTCGAGTTGATAATATAAAGCGAATTTTTAGCGGCGGTATAGATTTCGTTTCCGCAAAAAAGCTGCGCCTTTCCCTCGCGGAAGCAAAGAAATTCCACGTTATTGTGCCAGTTGGCGGGGCAGTTGCAGTAGTACACGTGCGTGCCCTTCGAGACACGTCCGATCTCGTCGGTAAAGTTACTGTCATTCGCCAGAATATCGTAATGATAGATGAAAGGGAATTTTTCGGTATACTTCGAGTGATCCTCGTGAATAACGCCGATCTTCATGGCTTCGCCCTCATTGTCTCAATATTTCGATTTATGAGACAAGTATACCACGCAATATCCAAAAAATCAACACTTTTTTGCGAAATTCACGCGCTCTTTTCGCTTTTTTCTTTCTTGGCACCCGAAATGCGCACAAGTCCCACCGTCATATCGTCGTGTCTGCCCTCGGCGCGTGCGGCTTCAATGATTTTTTCCGCCATGGTGGGAAGATTATGATCCCATTCGTCGGTCAGAATACGTACAAGCCACGGCGCATCCTCGGGAACCTGACTTACGCCGTCCGACAGAACCACGATCACGTCTCCCGCCTCGACGTCAAAATGAATCCTTTCGGCATCCATTGCCTTCAATATGCCGATCGGCATGGTACGCGAGCGAATGCGGAATACGTCATTCCCCCGACGGACGTACGAGGTCGCCGCGCCGCTCTTGATGAAGGAAGCCT
>JAZLAP010000067.1:0-4008 GCA_045613265.1 Eubacteriales bacterium
CATTCCGGTGCTTTGCTGCGCACAGCTTTCGCGTAGTACCGAGAAAAACCGCACCTCAAAGCGTCCTATGTTGTCTGACTTGCGTGATTCGGGTTCTATTGAGCAGGATGCCGACGTTGTTATTTTCCTCTACCGTGACGAATACTATAAGAATCAGGAAGACGGCAGTTCTTCGGAAACGGTCGAGGGAGAGAGCAATATTGCCGAGGTCATCGTACAGAAAAACCGTCACGGTGCATCGGGTACCGTTAAAATGGCTTGGGATGGTCGCTTTACGAAATTCCGCTCTCTTGAAAATAACCTGCAGGAAAGCTGATGAAAAACAGTATTGTGGGCGCATTTTCGTCTGCCGAGACACGCTTTTTGCATTTTTGTTCGGAGATGTCGTTTTTGGATGAATTTCGCGGCGGAACTACGGTTGCTTTATCGGGCGGGGCAGATTCTGTGCTTTTACTTCTTTTGCTTCAGCGACTTGCAAAACGTGAAAGCTTCCCGCTTTCTGCCGTTCACGTTCATCACGGTATTCGCGGTGCAGAAGCCGATGCGGATGCTGCATTTTGCCGCAGACTTTGCTTGAAATGGGAAGTCGACTTTCTCTGCGTTCACGTTGACGTTCCCGCATATGCCGCCTCGGAGCATCTTGGCATCGAGGAGGCTGCGCGCATTTTGCGTTACAAAGCGATTGACGAAGCAATGACGCGCTTTTCTGCGAAGGTAGCGGTAACGGCGCATCATGCGGGCGACAATTTAGAAACGATGCTTCTGAATCTGGTGCGAGGAAGCGGCATCACGGGGGTTGGGGGCATACCGCCCCGACGAGGCTTTTACCTCCGACCTCTTCTGCCGCTTGAAAAAAAGGATATTATAGCGGCGCTTTCCGAAATCGGAGAGGCTTATGTTATGGATTCCACAAACAATGACTCCGCTTTTTCCCGTAACTTTATTCGTAATGAGATTTTACCGTCGTTACTTTTGCGTATGCCGCATGCGGAAAATGCCGCTATACGTGCCGCAACGCTTTTACGGCGGGATGCCGAATATCTTGACGGCGTTGCCGAGCAGTTTCTTCGGGAGAATTTTGACGGAAACGGCTTTTCGCGGGAGAAATTTTCTTCATTGCATCCTGCGATTGCGTCGCGTGTTTTTTTACTTGCAGAGAAAGCGATGTTTTCGGAAGAAATTTCAGCTCCCGAAAAGAAACACGTCGATGATGTGATTAGATTGGCGCGCTTTGGAAACACTGATTTTTGTGTAAACCTTCCCGGCAATGTAAGCGTTGTCGGTGAACGCAGTCGGATATATTTCCGATCGACCGAAGTACTGCCGCATACAGAGTGTGTAAAAGTCGAAGGTAAAGAGACACTGACACCCGACGGTGCGCTTTTGATCATTCGGCATGCAAACGATTCCGAATTTATCATTCGGGAAAAAAATGTTTACAAATTGTTAAAGCAAATTTTCATGGACCATGATACAATCAATCGGGAATTGTATTTACGGCATCGGATCTCCGGAGATGCTTATCGTTTCGGTGGCATGCGGCGGAAGCTTGGTACGTTGCTTGGCGATGCAAAAATGGCGACATCGGAAAAGGATGCGCTTTGGTTGCTTTGTGACGATGAGGGAATTCTCTGGGTTCCCGGCTTCGGCGTTCGTGACGGATGCATCAGGGGCGATGAAATTCTTGCAATTTATCGTAAGGACGGTGTGGTAACGACGTAAGCGTTACGGAAAGGTTTGGTACAAATATAAATGAAATTTAACTTTAGAAACATTATCTTTTTCATATTGCTTTTGACTTTGTTTGTCGTCGGGGGCATTGTTTTCTACGACAGTCAGAGTCAAAAGACCGAATCGATCGAAAACTACAATGATGTGATTCCGACGATCGAGCGTGCCGAGAGCGTTCTGATAGATTCCAGCAAAAAACTCGTTTATATTTTTGTAAAAGAGAATAACGAGGACGGAACCGAAAAGTCTGTTGTCTACACCTACGAGTTCACCTATACATTCCAGATAGAAGATATTTACAAAGCCGCGCAAAAGGTTGAGGGACTTGAGATCAAGCCGCCGCCTGACACCGGTTTTATGGATTACTTGCCCTATATTTTGATTTTGATCGCCTGTGTTTTCCTCGGTGTGTTCGTCATGTTTCAGTCGAAAAGCGGCGGTAAGATGGGCAACTTCGCACGAGCACACGTTAAGATCGGGGGCGACGAAAAGAACCCCGTCCGTTTTGCTGATGTTGCCGGCGCAGAAGAGGAAAAAGAAGACCTTCGTGAAGTGGTGGAGTTTTTGCGCGATCCGCAAAAGTTCATCCGTCTCGGTGCCCGTATTCCGCGTGGCGTTCTTCTTGTCGGCCCTCCCGGCACGGGCAAGACACTGCTTGCCAAAGCCGTTGCGGGAGAAGCCGGTGTTCCGTTCTTTTCGATCTCCGGCTCGGATTTCGTAGAAATGTACGTTGGTGTCGGCGCATCCCGTGTGCGTGATCTGTTCGACACGGCGCGTAAGCACCCTGCCAGCATTATTTTCATTGACGAGATCGATGCGGTCGGTCGTCGCAGAGGTGCCGGACTCGGAGGCGGTCATGATGAACGCGAGCAGACCCTGAACCAGCTTCTTGTTGAGATGGACGGCTTTGGTACGCACGAGGGTGTGATCGTCATCGCGGCAACTAACCGCCATGACATTCTCGACCCGGCGCTTCTGCGCCCCGGTCGTTTCGACAGACAAATTACCGTGAATTATCCCGATTTGCTTGGCAGAGAGGCGATTCTCAAGGTTCACGTCCGTAACAAGCCGCTCGAAGGAAACGTTGATCTTTCCAAGATCGCGCAGGCAACTGTGGGCTTTACGGGTGCAGATCTTGCCAACCTTTTGAATGAAGCCGCTTTGCTTGCCGCACGGCGTAAGAAATCTTTGATCGGTATGACCGAGATTGAAGAAGCAATGCTGAAGGTCATGGTTGGAAACGAAAAGAAGAATAGCCGTATTTCTCCTGAGGAAAAAAGAAAGACGGCCTATCATGAAGCCGGCCATGCCATTTTGGCACACGTTCTGCCTACACAGGATCCCGTCAAGCGCATTTCTATCATTCCCAGCGGCAAAGCACTTGGGTACACTTTGAATCCTCCTGTGAACGATAAATTCAGTGTTTACCAGAATGAATTACGTGAGCGTATCGTTATGCTGCTTGGTGGCAGAGTTGCCGAAAAGATCATATACGGCGATGTGTCGGGCGGTGCCTCCAACGACATCAAGGTTGCAACGCAGACCGCACGCGATATGGTGACCAAGCTTGGTATGAGCGAAGCACTCGGAACCGTTCGTTACGGCGGCGAGCATGATAGCGACGAGGTCTTCCTCGGACGCGATTTCAACACGTCGCGCGACTATTCGGAGGAGACTGCCTTTATCATCGACAAGGAGATCAAGCGTATTATCGACGAGGCGTTTGCTCGTGCTGAGGAGCTGCTCCGCGCCAACATCGACAAGCTCCATTTTATTACCGATTTCCTCATGAAGTATGAGGTGATGGATGATATTCTCTTCTTGAAGATCATGGACGAAAATGCCACGATGGAAGAGCTCGATGCGTTCATTGACGAGCGTCGCCGCACGAGCGAAGCCGAAAACGAAAAGGCAGCCAAGGAACGCGAAGAAGAGGATCTTCGTTTGCAAAAGGAGCGTGAACGACTGGCGCGCGAGGCACTTGGACTTCCGCCCGAAGAGGAAGCAACGCCTAAAAATCCTTAAAGCACAAGCCTCTTTGAAAAATTTACAATAAAAAAAGAGCAAGAGTGAAGTAAGTGATCACAAAAGTGTGTCACAGTACATTCATTCTTGCTCGTTTTTTTATAGCCGAAGAGAGCCGAACCAGTAAGCCTCGCGGCGACGAATTTTCGCGCTTTCCGCCGAATACCGTCTCGCAAGGTCTTACCTTGCTTCGTCGATCTTCGACAAAAATCATCAAAAATTCATTTGCCGAGAGGTGCCTTGCAGTTTCGG
>JAZLAP010000068.1:0-1817 GCA_045613265.1 Eubacteriales bacterium
GGGCACAAAAAAAGCGGCGCACCCAAACCCCGGGAGGCCGCCGGGCTCCCCTCGGTTTTTCATACCTTTCCCACGGTGTAAAATAAATAGATGCCAAAGCCGGTTTTCGCCAAAGGGACGGGAAATGAACCTTTCACCCACCATTTTGGGGCAGATTCTTCACGGGTTTCGTGAAGGATCTGCCCCTTTTTCGTTATTGAATTTGTTAAATGATTGGGTCTGGAAGGAGAATGCCCGATACCGTATATTTTTAAGAAAGATGCAGGTTTTGCCTGTGCTATTTATGTTTGTTTTGTTAAAGGATTTCGATCTTCACACGAAGCGTATCTGTGCCCGTGGCGGCAAAGGCGTAATAGTGTCCGTTTCGGTTGGCGGCGGTCCTATTCAGATCCAAGATCGTTCCGCTTGTGGTATATCTGCATATCCATCCATCGTAGGATACCGTCAAGGAATGCTTATCAACAGTGATTTCAGGGGAGCTTTCTCCGTCAAAGCAAAATGCGGGAAGTGCATAACCTACCTCGCCGTCGCCTTCTACTGTAATCGATACACCACTCTCATTTACCGTGTAATGTTCGTTGATCGCACGGCCGTCGGCAAATTTACACTGTATAGCAGCCGATGCACGATCCTTGTCGGTTGCGGCATTCAATACTTCATATTTTGCACTTTTTTCAGCGCCAAACATCCAACCGTCGCTTGTGCGGATCGCAGAGCACATCGAAAAGGCAAAAGGCTTTTCAATATCAAGAGCGTATACCGGCTCTGCAGGACAGGGGCAGGATAGACAGATCGTCGATGGCGCCCCCTCACGATGGACTCTTCCAAGTCCGTTTGAGTCGTGATGCGGATCGGCATTCATGTCAAACTCAAGCGCATAGCCGCCGCTCTTTAAAAACAGCTTATGAAAGTATTGAGAGGTCTGAAAAGACACCGTCTCGTGATCGGGAACCGTTTTTGTCGGTATCGAATCGTCGCAGAGCAAGTAGGCGGCGTAAAGATTGGATGCCGTCGTGATCATATATTTGTCGAAGTACGCATATTTTTCGCAACCGTATTTTGTTTCTGTCGGGAATCTGTTTTTGATATGGCGGATAGGCTTTTTGTCAAGCCAACGTTCTGTGACATCCAATGCGCGGGCGACGGCTGACTTGAACGCCGTTGCCAGTGCTGTGTCTCCTTCTTTGGCATATCTTTTTGCCTCGTATTCAAACAGAAGCGCCATCCATGCCTCGTTATGTAGAAATTGATTGCTTCTTCCGCCAAACGGGACCTCTCCGTTTGAGGATTGCATTTTCAAGGTCAAAAGCCCTGCTTTTTTCAAACAGCTGTCGATCTGCTCATAATATTTTCCGCGGTAGCCAAAGTGGAGCAACATCGCAAACAGGCCTCGGGAAACGAAGTCATATATGATGGGCTGATGGGGAAGTTCATTTTCTTTGTCCCGATACATTCCATTTTCATCAAGCCATTGGAATTGGCAGGAAAGCTGACGGTCGATAAAATCAATATTTTCGCCCAGACCAAAATAAAATCTCGCATACTCGCTGACCGCTCCGAAGATAGCCCAGTTGGTGATGCGGTCTGTTTCTTTCTTCACCACCACGCTATAACAGGCTTCGGGAACGATTTGGGAGATCTTTTGCTTCCAGCGCAAGATACATTCTTCATCAACCGCATTGGCTTTCTCAAGCTCATCGATACAGCATACGATCTCTCGTACCGAGAATTCATTTGCCGCCTTGACGTATGGACGCAGAAACATATCGCAGCAAACGTCCATCATACCTATAAAGATCGACAAAAGATCTTTTCGT
>JAZLAP010000069.1:0-9720 GCA_045613265.1 Eubacteriales bacterium
CAGCTCGGGATCTACGGACTGTCAAATTCCACGTCCACCCTTCACCGCGACCAGATCACCTTTCTTGCCAACGTCGGTCTCACCGCGCGCTCGAACTTCTCGCAATACTGCTTCCCGAATCCCGTCAGCGATATGCTGCTCGGCGTGCGCTACGTGATGACGGCTCCGTCCTTAGAGGTATCCGACGACTATACGCTCCTGTACGTCAAATGCGGCGGCAAGATCTACGATGCAAAGGACGTTACGGTCACGCGGAAGGACGACGGTACCTACTGCACGATAAACGGTATCGAGATCAAGATGAACGACGGTAAGGACGTTCTGGTTTACGAATACGAGAAGGCACTGTCGCTCGGCTTCGCAGCAAGTAAAAACGCCGATCTGCTCACCTTCGTACAGCCCGACATCGACGAATACGGCGAATATATCCTTGACGACGGCGAAATATACCACAGCGTCAACACGGGCGATACGAAAAACGCCTGCGAGCGTCTGAACCTCATGCTGTCGGCATTGACAGGTGAGGAAACGCGCGTCTTTTCGCCGCTCACCCACACGGTAAAGACCGAACACGTATCCGCCGTAACGACCTACCGCCAATACACCGTCCGGAGCAAAAGCGGCGAGGAAACGCGTACGGAACGCTTCTACAGCTACCATTACCGCGTGAAGGAGGATATTCCCGACGGCGAAACGGCGACCGTCAGCCTTACCTTTACGGGAGATGACGGCAAGGACGTCTATATGTATATTCCTGCCGCATCCTTTGATCAATGCACCTATTACGTCAACGGCGTGCATCGCGGCGACTACTTCGGGCTTTACAATTACGGTACCGCCTATCTCGGCAGCTTTGATACCGGCGAAGAGGTCACCGTCACCTTTGAGGTGCGTAAGGACGGTGTACACATGGGCAAGGATACTCCCTACTTCTATACGCTCGACAGTGAGGCACTCAACAACGCCTACGCGCTTCTTGCGGACAACCAAATGACGATCGATCGCTTCGGGCACGACGACATCACCGCCACCGTCACGGGAACGACAACCGACTCCGTGCTCGTCACTACGATCCCCTACGACGAAGGCTGGCAGGTCACGGTGGATGGTGTGCCCGCCAAAACCCGCGCAACGCTTGACGCACTCCTTTCTATCGATGTGGGTGAGGGTACGCATACCGTCATCTTCACGTATTTCCCCGACTGCTACCGCACGGGACTCCTTCTCTCGGCAATCGGCATTGCCCTGTTTTTCCCGCTTGTTCTGCTTCCCACGCTGTGGTACCGAAAACGCCGCCGCAAAGGAAAATTCCAAAACGAAAACGAGGTTTAGCTTATGTTTTATCATGTTCGCGGCACTCTCGTGCATAAAGAGCCGTCGCTTGCCGTCGTGGAATGCGGGGGAGTCGGCTACGCATTGACCGTCAGCCAGACGACCTTTGACGGACTTTCGGACACGCTTTCAAAGGAGGTACGCCTCTTTACCCACCTTGCCGTCCGCGAGGACGGTGTGGAGCTGTTCGGCTTTCTGCGCAAGGAAGAGCTTCTCGCCTTTCGTCTGCTGACCACAGTGTCGGGCGTCGGCCCGAAGGCGGCAATGGCGATCCTTTCGCTCTTTACGCCCGAACGCCTTGCCGTTGCCATTGCGGGCGAGGATGCACGTGCCATCGCTAAGGCAAACGGTGTCGGTCCCAAAACCGCCGCACGTATCGTGCTGGAGCTCAAGGACAAAATGGCAGCAGAGGCACCCGTTCTTTCCGACGACAGCACGACAGTGCCTTCCGCCTCCGATGGAAAGCGAGAAGCCGCAAGCGGCATTCTCCGCGAGGCGACCGATGCCCTCTCGGTTCTGGGCTATCACCGTACCGAGATCGCCGAAGCGCTCCGCGCGATCGACACAAAAAACATGTCGCTTGAGGACATCATCACTGCCGCGCTCCGCCGCTTTATGAAGTAAGAAGGGAGAAGCCTCATGCTGGATAACACCACCGAATTTGATTTTGAAAACCGCATTGTGTCGAACGAATACGTTCCCGAGGCGGATGCCGAATCCGAGCCGAGCCTGCGTCCGAAAACGCTTGACGATTACGTCGGACAGGAAAAGGCGAAGGACAATCTCTCGGTCTATATTGAATCGGCAAGAAAAAGGCAGGATTCGCTTGACCACGTTCTCCTGTATGGCCCGCCCGGTCTCGGCAAAACCACGCTTTCTACCATCATTGCAAGCGAAATGGGCGTCAATATCCGCACAACGTCGGGGCCTGCCATCGAAAAGCAAGGCGACCTTGCCGCGATCCTGACCAATCTTGCACCCGGCGACGTGCTGTTTATCGATGAGATCCATCGCCTGCCGCGCACGGTCGAGGAGATCCTCTACCCCGCAATGGAGGACTACGCCATTGACATCATCATCGGCAAGGGACCGAGTGCGCGCAGCATCCGTCTCCCTATTCCGAAATTCACGCTGATCGGCGCGACCACACGGGCAGGTCAGCTCACAACACCGCTCCGCGACCGCTTCGGCGTTCTTCTGAAGCTTGAGCTTTACACGCCCGACGAGCTTGCCTCGATCGTGCGTCGGTCGGCGGGCATTCTTGAGGTTGAGATCACCGAAGAAGGTGCGCTTGAGGTCGCTAAGCGCTCACGCGGCACGCCGCGTATCGCCAACCGCCTTTTAAAACGGCTCCGCGACTTTGCACTCGTGAAGGGCGACGGCAGGATCACCGAAGAGATCGCCCGTAATGCTCTTGCGGCGTTGGAAATTGATGACCTCGGTCTCGATAACACCGACCGCAAAATGATGCGTGCCATCATCGACTTTTATAACGGCGGTCCCGTCGGACTTGAAACGCTTGCCGCAACGATCGGTGAGGAAGCGATCACGATCGAGGACGTATATGAGCCCTACCTCCTGCAGATCGGCTTCATCAGCCGTACCCCACGCGGCAGATGTGTCACGCACCTTGCCTATAAGCATCTGGGGCTTCCCGTCCCCACAGGGGTTGTCGGCGGCAACGCCCTCCGTAACCAGACCACTATCGACGATATTGAATAGAAAAAAAGAAAGAAGTCGCGCGATGCGCTGACGGACAATTTGCAAGGATACGGCATACCTCTTTCGCGATATGCCGTATCCTTTTGCTTGTGTGTACAATAGCAATGCTTGTCAGAAAGTTTAATCAGCACCGACTTGATCAAAAATGCAATACGTTATTTGCAAAGTATAATCTCGCATGGCTTCCCCTTTTTTTCGGCATATTTTATAACCCACAACGTCCCCCTTGACCTTCCATCCCAAAAGGCAAGGATTTTATCCGCATAATCCACTATCTTTTTGTTTCTCTCGATCGGTGCTGCACGACCGTATCGCTCATATTGAGGCAAAAAGACCGTTAGCTTTAACCCCTTCCTTTTCGCATATTCCGCTGCACACGAATCCACTCCGACCGCCCCCCCCGAAACGATTTCATCTCCGTCGGCAATATACCTGCCAACATCTGCTGGAAAAACGCTTCTTGAACCGATAACTGCAACCTTCATAAATACCTCCAAATAAATATTTTGTATACTTAAATCAAGTATACATACAACATTATAACACAAAATAATCTTAAAATATACTTATATTAAGATCATTTGGAGATTTTTTATGAGAAACAAAAATAACAAGCACCTTGGAATTGAAATTGATCCGGATCTTCATTATAAGCTTCACTATATATCGAAGTATTACGGTCGCTCGGCGAACGGAGAAATTCTTTATTTAATCAGACAAGAAATCAAGGCTTTTGAAAAAAACGAGGGAGAAATTGAAATTCCCGAAGCACCGAAAGCAAATTAAAACCATTTGCAGGCAACAAGAAAAGGCACTTACGGCGATTGCCGTAAGTGCCTTTTTTCCTTTATTCTTCTCTGCCGCGGCTTTTCATTGCCCGCTCGATCACACGGTCAGCGTCGCGCTTTGCCATATCGTCACGCTTATCGTAGTTCTTTTTACCCTTGCAAAGACCGACCTCGACCTTCACGCGCGCACCCGAAAAGTAGAGGGAAAGCGGAACAAGCGTATATCCCTCACGCGAAAGAAGTCCCGTAAGCTTCATAATCTCACGCTTGTGCATAAGAAGCTTTTTCGGGCGCAGGGGATCCTTGTTGAAGATATTACCCTGCTCGTAGGGGCTAATATGAATACCGTAGGCAAAAAGCTCGCCTTCGTCGGTGCGGCAAAAGGAATCCTTCAGGTTTGCCGCGCCCTTTCGGAGCGACTTGACCTCGGTTCCGTATAGCGCAATACCCGCTTCATAGCTTTCGATCACGAAATAATCGTGCCGCGCGGTGCGATTCTGTGCAATGATCCTTCTTGCTTTTTCTTTTTCTGCCACGGCTTTTTTTCCTTTCACAATAGTACTACCATTATACACGGAAAAAGCCGAAATTGCAAGAGGTTACGGAAAATTAAGCGATAATTTAACCAATGAGATCCGACAAAAGCTCCAGCACCTTGAATTTCACAACGTAGCCGTCGCTTTCACCCGTGATCATTTCGTATTCCTCGGGAGTAAGCCCCACGGGAATCGAGCCGTCACCCGTCGCGGAATCGGTATATCCGTAAGCCGTTTCGGTGCATAACGGCGGATAAAGAACGCACCACCAGTTCTGTCCCGCGGCTTCTCCGATCAACACGCGGAGCGACAGATATTCGCCCGACGGCAAGGAAAAGCTCGTATAATCGCGCCGCCCGTACTCCTCGACCGTGAGCGTGACTCTGACCGCATCGTTGATCCCCAAAGCGCGGAGCGTCGTCTCTGCCGTTTTTTCGATGTCGGGCAGGGCTGTGCGTGCCGCCGTCTCGGCTTCCGCGCGTGTCGTGTAGGCGGCAAATGCCGCGCCGTGCTCTGCAAGGATCGCATCACGCACCGAAAGCTTTGCCGCCTGATCCGCTTCGCCGTCGGATGCGGCGATCACGTGCAGACGGATCACGTCGGTGTAGATCCCCTCCTCGCCCGCGATCGGCATTGCAGCAAGAAAGATAAACAGGATAAGAAGGATTGCAGAATACGTAAGTAAATATTTTTTCATATCATCACCTCGCCGAGAGTCTTGACAATAACATTCCCATTTATGCGCTATTTTTCCGAAAAACAAAGATTTTTTCAAATTTCTCTGATTCTTTTTTATTTTTTTCGCATAGAGTCCTTGACAAAAGGTGAAGATTATGGTATGATATACAAGTACGAAAAACGCCCCTGTAGCTCAGACGGTAGAGCACTTGACTTTTAATCAAGGTGTCCGGAGTTCGAATCTCCGCAGGAGCACCAAAAAAGCCCACTCGTTAAGGACGAGCGGGCTTTTTTATATTGTCAAGTGGGGAATACTGTAGGAAATCAAGGTGTCTCCTATTTTGAGAAATATGAAGGTAAGCTTGCGTCTGCCTTAGGGTGGTGTGTCCGAGTAGCTCCTTGAGCTTATAGACGTTGCCGCCGTTCTCAAGGTAACGGGTGGCGAAGGTGTGGCGCAGTAGGTGCGGATGCAGACGAAGAACGCCGCTTTTGTGCTTGAGCTTGCGGAACATGTTCTTCAGCACGCTCTGAGTGAGCGGTGCGCCGTTGTTCGTCTGAAGGAGAGACGGGGACGGGGGAACTGCGGCAAGGTAGCGCGAAAGATGATCCTGCGTGACCGTTCCAAAAGATACCGCGCGCTGCTTGCATCCTTTGCCTGTCACGATGAGGTAGCACTCGGAAAGATGCAGATCGGAGATCCGCGCCGTAACTACCTCGTTAAGACGTAAGCCTGCATCAAGCATAAGGGAAAGGATAACGGTATTGCGCAGATGGATGACGTTAGAGGGATCACTATAAACGGCGTAAATGTTCTCTATTTCCGTATCGGTCAAAACGTTGATAAAGGACTTCCGCGCTTTCGGAAGGCGAAATTTGCGACAAAAATCGGCTTCTACGTAGTCATTGAGGAAAAGCCAATTTAGGAACGAGCGGAGCGCGCGAACGTAGCTTTGCACTGTGACGGTGTTTGCGTGGGTGTCGCGGAGCTTACGCAAATAGGCTTGCAGATGATCCGCGCGGAGATCTGCGACCTCTTGCCCGTCGAACCTCTCCAAAAAGGGGTGAAGCTTGTTTCTGTAGTCCGTGATCGTGCGTTCGCTATTGCCGCGCAGATACTGCTCGTCAAGGAATAAATCAAAAGCGTGTGATACTGTCATATGTATGACCACTCCCTATAGGTGATGCCGTCGAACTCTACCGAGCGCGTGAAGGCGGCTTCACGCGCTTCAAATTCGGCAACCGTGTTTGCGTATTCATAGATAGGAGCGGCGAGCCTGCCGCCGATCAGAGCATATCTGCCGCCGATCATGCCGCCCGTTCCCTGCTTGCCCATGTACTTGAATATGTATTTTGCGACCTTCTCGCGGTCAAGGGTGGTTGTCTCGATCTTCTCCGCCGACGTGTAGCCGTACCGCCATGAGGCAACGTTATAGAGCCTGTTGCCGTTGTGGGTGAGAGGTTGCCCCGTGTGTGCGTGTCGCGCCTCTGTGAGATCTAAGGCGGTGCTATTCATGATGCCATGGAAGTGTATACCGCCCTTCTCGTGCCGTTCGGGGCAGATCACGTATTTGAGATCATGGCGCGCCACGCGATTGGAAAGCCAAACCTTTAGACACTTGTAGCAATCGCTCCATGCGGCGCGATCGCTTACCGCTTCGGGCGAAAGGGTGAAGGTGGCGAAAAGGTCAAGATCGGGGTTGCAAAGGATCTTGTCAAAGGCGTTGATCTTGGCGCGACGAAGGGCGCGGCGGCGGTTGACTTCTTCGGGGGTGTGCTTTACATCATCCTTCTCGCGTTCCTCGGCTACGTCGAAGATCGCAACAAGCTTCTCCTTCGTCACGTCCTCGAAGTCGGGGAGGCGGAAGGACGGGAAACCAAGCTCTTGAATTTGCGCGAGCTTGACCTCGCCCGTTGCGGTGGTGTAATACTTTGCCCGACAGTAGTATTTTACCTCGTGTTCTATGTGGTGAATTGGCATAATGTTAGACACCTCGTGTTCGTGTAAGTGAAGACATACTGTCCCATATATCAAGTAAAGAGTTAGATATAAAGCTTAATACTTAGCGCGTGTTATACTAAGTATATCGCGTGTGCGTGTGCGCACACGCGAGGGAGACCGCGCAAGATCGCTTCTGCGGTGCGTTCGGGTGCATCATAGTATTTCCATAGCTCCGTAGACACAAAAACGCGCCAGAGGCGCTTATTTTGAGTCCGTGGAGCGTTCGAGTGTTGCGGTGTCCGCGCTCAAATCGGCAGACGTCTGCCGATTTGTCGCTTTAACGAGGTAGTCGATCAAAGCCTTTTGCAGACAAAAGACGTAAGTCACGCTAAGGCAAAGGCTTTCGCTCGCTTCCTCGAAGGTCATACCGTGTATGTAAACTGTGAGGTAAACCTCATAAAGTCTGATCGGAGCTTTTCGCATAAGCTCGTTATAATAGAGCAGCTTCTCAAGATCATGTGTGCCGACAGGTCGGCTTGCATAGTCAATCTCGCTTTTGCGGCGTAGGTAGTAGCGGATCTCGTGAAGATCGCGCTTGACTTCTTTTCTTGTCATTGTCTCCCCCCTTCCACTTCCTTAGCGCGGATCAAGATCTGGATCAAAAGCTCAGCGGTCGCCGCTACGCCTCGCGTAACGGTAACCGTGCTTGACGGTGTAACGAGCTTATGCAATCCAGCGCAGATCACGGCAAGCTCCTTGCCCGTGAGGCGAACGTCATACAGGGCATTGACACGTTTCTTCATAGTGCGATCCCCTTCCCTTCCTTGGCGGCAACGCGCTTGCACTCGTCCCACGCGGCTTTATCGTGGTAGTATTTCTCCGTGATCTCTTCGAGCATCTCGTAAACGGTGTCGATCTTCGCGAAGATCTCGGCTGCGTAGTCCATGAACTCGTCAAAGCACTCCGTTACATTGTGCTTCGCGTCCTCGCGATTTTCGTTGATGTAAAAGAACCACCACAGAAGCGACCGCGCGCGGCGCAGCTCGTCCATCGGCAGATCGACCGCGACCGATGCGGCGTAGATCTTTTCAAGGTCGAAGTTTTTGAGGGTCTCGGTGTTTTTCGTCGTTTTGATGGTGTTTTCCATGTGTTTTGTCTCCTTTTGTATGTGTTTTAATTATACCATATTTCTTTCCGTTTGTGGTGAATTTGTGAAATGTTTTTTCCGCTTATGGAAAAATAAATGAATATAAATGCACTTCAATGAACTTCAATGAACTTTAATGCATTTTACTGCTCAAGAATTTACAATTCGTTCACCGTTTCTTCACGTGTTTTTCTGCGGCATCCGCTTGCCGATAAAGTCTATAAGCTCGCGGTGCAGCTTCTTTAGGTAACCCTCGGTAGTCTCCATGATCTCGGCGATCTCGCGTAGCGTTTTCCCTTGACGGTAGCGCAATTCGTACACCGTGCGGAGCGTAGACCGTGCCTCTGCCACGATCTCCTCTACAAGCTCCATCCGATCGGCGACCCAATCGGGCAACGTGAGCGTGTCCTTCCTGTCGAAGATCCGCGCCATGCGATAGTAGAGCCGCAAAGACCATAGCGCATCCCTTACCTGTCGTCTCGTCATTGTTCCGTTCTCCTTTCTGTGTAGTTTGGAATAACATCGTTTGATGTTTTGCATATATGATTATACCATCATTTGATGTTTTTGTCAACACATCATACGATGTTTTTGCTATAATTTTTTCGAGGTGATGAAAATGATCGTTTACCAACGGTTACGCGACCTGCGCGAAGATCAAGACAAAACGCAAAAAGAAATTGCCGATGCTCTCGGCATGTGGTTGAACACATACCGCAATTACGAGACAGGGACACGAATGCCGCCGTTTGACTTTATGACGCAAATAGCCAAATACTACAACGTAAGCCTTGACTACCTCGCAGGGCTGATCGACACGCCGCGTAAGCTCTTTTAAAACGGTGTGGATTTTTGTGGATTTTTGTGGGTTGTTGGAATGGCGTGTGTGCTTGTCTTGAACAAGCGCGCGCACGTGCGTGCGCGCGTGACAAGCACACGCGCGCTCTGATCGACCGATGGAGAGCGGCGGCGGGATCGCCGCGCGCGATCCTCGCTCTTGCGGCGATCGCTTCCTGCCGCCTCGTCCCTTCATAAGGGTACGGATGCAAATGCTGCGTGTGTGCTTTCGAGCGTGTCAAGCCGTACTTACTCGCCGTCGGGGCGGCTCGTATGCGTTTCCCTCGTGGAAGTCTCCGCTTTCGGTCAAGACAGTCGTTAAGAGCGCGACCGTCTATCGGTGATGGGGGGATACTCTCCGTCCGCGTTCGTGCGGACTTGTTACCCGTGCCAAGTAGGTTGCTGTACCGCGCTCCGCGCTATACGGTCGCCGCCATCCCGTATCGGCGGCGATCGGAAGCTTAGGGCAGATGACTTCGCGTAAACGGGGTGCGTGTCATGCTTTCTTGACGTAAGAAAAAGGGGCAAATCGGCAGACGTCTGCCATGAAAACTTTCTCCTTTTCTATTGACTTTTGGGTTTATATGTGGTATACTATTCACGAAAGTGGCAGTCCTGCTCTGCAAAGAGATGTGTTGACAACGCGAGAGTTTTCGCACCACTTTCTTTTTTAGTCAAAAAAAGGGAGCAAATCGGCAGACGTCTGCCGATTTGCTCCCTTTTTTTGACTAAAAAAGAAAG
>JAZLAP010000070.1:0-2873 GCA_045613265.1 Eubacteriales bacterium
CCGCTTGGCCTCCGACTTCGGTGTACGAAAGTGAGGTCACGCGCGATGGCGCGAGTATCCTTTTCCGCGTTCGTGCCGACGGCTTCCTCTACAACATGGTGCGCATTATGGCAGGTACGCTGATCGAGGTGGGGGCAGGCAAACGCTCGCCTGAGGATATGAAGCGTATCATTGCCGCGCGCGATCGCGCGGCGGCAGGTGAGACTGCGCCTCCCGAAGGGCTTTATCTTACCCGAGTCGAATACAACGACGATTTTGAATTTTAATTTTTTCCTCGTATAGGCTTCTGTCTTACACACAAACTGTAAGTGAAGAACCAAAGAGGAGACAGCACCGCCCGAAGAACACGTTTTTCGGGCGGTGCTTTTATAAAGATGAAGAAGAGACACACAAGGCGTCTGCTTTTTATTTTTCTTGTCCTGCCTGTGGCACTGATCCTGTTCACGGTTGCCGCCTTTCTCGTTTACGGCGAAACGGCAATCGACTACAGCCGCGACGAGGCTCTCTTTTCAGCGGCACGCGAACGGCGACCGACCGTGCTTTATTGCAACGGCGGAAGCGAATCGAACGAAACTGCACTTTCGCCGCCGATTTCGATTCCCGGCTATCACGCAACCGAGTACGTGCGCCTATCGCTCGGTGATTTTTATGCGTACACGCCGATCTCCGACATGCCCGATTGCTTAAAAAATGCTGCTGTTGCCATCGAGGATCACCGTTTTTACGAGCATAGCGGTGTGGACGTGCTACGTACGGCACGTGCGGCGGCAAATACGCTCTTGCATTTTGAGAATGAATTCGGGGCTTCTACAATTACGCAACAGCTTATCAAAAATCTGAGCGGCGACAATGAGCGCACGGCACTTCGTAAGATACGTGAGATTTTCCGTGCAGTGCGGATCGAAGAAAGCCACACGAAGGACGAGATCCTTGAATTATACCTGAACATTATTCCGCTGGGTGACCGTTGCGTCGGTGTCGGCGCGGCGGCAAAGCATTATTTCGGAAAGTCCGTGGGGGCGCTCACTCCCGCCGAGGCGGCGAGCCTCATTGCCATTACCAATGCCCCTGCACGCTATAATCCTCGCACGCACCCCGACGAAAATCGCGCGCGCCGCGATGTGATCCTCGGAGAAATGTATGCCTACGGCTATCTGTCGGGCGATGCATATGAAGAAGCCGTAGCAATGCCGGTTCGGTCGGTGGCGACGGGCGTACAAGAAGGCGAGCCACTTTCCTGGTATGCCGAAACGGTGATCGAGGATCTGACGCGTGATCTCATGCAAACGATGGACATGAGCCGAGAGGCGGCAAGCGCGTTGATCTACGGCGGCGGTCTCTCGGTCTACACGCTTGTAGACCGAGAGGCGCAGGGGCTTCTCGAGAGCATTTTTTCGGAGGAAGTTCCGCGCGGCGAGGATTTTACCTATGCGATGACGTTGCTTTCACCGAAAAACGGCGATTTGCTTGCCATTATCGGGAATGACGGCGAAAAACAGGGAGACCGTCTTCTGAATTATGCAAGCGGCGTGAAGCTGCCGCCCGGTTCGGCATTAAAGCCGCTTTCGGTGTACGCGCCTGCGCTTGAGGAGGGCGTGATTACCTGGAGCAGTATTTACGACGACACGCCCGTGACGTATAACAAAAGCGGCAGTCACATCTGGCCGCACAATGCAAACCGCAGGTTTGACGGGCTTTGTACGGCGGCAGAAGCATTGGCGCTCTCAAAAAATACGGTGGCGGTGCGTATTTTGCAGGATCTTGGAATAGAGACCTCGTATGACTACCTCACCGAAAAATTCGGACTTCATGATATTATTCGTCATGCAACCGACAAAAACGGAAAAAGCGTTACCGATATGTGCGAGGCACCGCTTGCGCTCGGACAGCTTTCCTACGGTGTGACGCTTCGCGACCTCACCGCCGCTTATACGGCGTTTGCCGACGGCGGCAGCTACCACGCCTCGCGTTCTTATTTTCTTGCCGTTGATCAGGATGGAAGGGCGCTGATTGAAAAGCCTGAAACGAGCACTCCGGTGCTTTCGCGTGAAAATGCCGCCGTTATGACCGAGATGCTGCGCGGCGTGACGGCATACGGAACGGGACGGACCTTGAATAGTGCAAAGACACTCCCGCTCGTCGGAAAGACGGGAACGGCAGGGAATGGCGAGCAACGCTTTTTTATTGGTTATACGCCGCATTATCTTGCCGGGGTCTATTGCGGTATTCCTACGTCATTGCTCGAAGGGACAGGGCGCTTTCGCGGTCATACGCTTTTATTCGACCGTGTGATGAATGCACTGCATGCCGCCCTCCCTCCATTCGAGCGCACACGCGATTTTATCCGTCCATACGGTCTCCGTTATCTGCCGTATTGCAAGGATTCGGGTGCTTGCATGACCGAGGCGTGCTTGCTTGACGTGCGCGGCGACCGTACGGGTTACGGCTGGTTTGTCAAGGGAACCGAGCCGATGACTGCATGTAAAACACACGTTCCCGTTTTGTTTGACGGTGACTGTATCGCGCATCGCGGATGCCTGTTTTTCCTGAACCTTGAAAACCTGAACACACGCGCGCTTCTCCGTATTCCCATGCGCGACCTGCCGCCGTCGATCATTGTGGGCGATGACGCCTACCTGCATCCGGACAGCAAAAAACACGGTCGTGGCGGTGTAAACCACTGCCCGTATCATGCGGAAGGGTAGAAATACGTTGGTTTTGGCTTTTTTGGACGATTTTGACTTCGTAGGGATCAGGAAGCGACGGCATCGCACGAGTCATAACCACCGGCTAAGCCGGTGGCTTGCTCAGCCCTATAAGGGCATGTTACTGGCGGGGCTGAAAGCCCACTGAAACATTTGACACTTGCAAAC
>JAZLAP010000071.1:0-5550 GCA_045613265.1 Eubacteriales bacterium
GTTCGATGTGAAATGAAATTTGCCCGTGTTCGCGAAGCGAACATTTCACATTTGCGAAGCAAATATTTCACCGCGAAGCGATTTCACTTGCCCAAATGGGCAAATTTCGTTGGGCGACCTGCTTTACAGTAGGTCGCCCAACGCCCTCTCGTTTTTGTGTATCGTTCGGGGTGTCGGGATAAATACCGCCCGCTTGCGTGGTAGGATCGGGTCGGTGCTTACGTTCCCAGAAGACCGACGATGTAGGAAATAAACTCGGTCAGATTCTTGTTACGCCAGCCGGGGGCAACCATGTCAAGCTTGGCTGCCGTTTCGGGGGCGATCGTGATGATGGGAGCATTGCCGTCGACAAGCTCGCTCATCGTCGTTACCTCAAGCACGTCAACAAGCTTGGTAGAAAGATTTGCGAGAGGGGTATCGCCGCTAACGAGAGAGAGAATACCGGTCGCTCTGTCGCTTGCGGGAACAACGTCGGCAAGCGTCAGTGCGTTGAGCTCGGAGGAAAGTGTATCCATCGTTGCGTTACAGATACGGTTCATCAGCGCATCAAGCTGACGTGCGCCGTCGAACCACTGATCGCCGTGATTCTCATAACCGAGAAGCTGACCGATCTTCATAGCGTTCACAACGCTTTCAATGTCGCCGAGCATTTCGCCCGCAATCGCTTGCATGAAGGAGCTGACCTCTTTATTGCCGTCAAACCACTGATCGCCGCGCTTCTCGTAGCCGAGCGCTTCGCCGAGCGAGACCATTTGTACTCTGTTAAGAAGCGTGTTGGGGTTCGTGAAGTCGAGCATAGTCAGGTCTGCAAAGTAGATCATAATGCCGGTCATCTTGGCACCGTTTTCGTTTTTCCATGCATCCTCTGCCGCATAGTAGGTGTAGTTCATAATGTCGCCGATACGGATGCTGTCAACCGAATCGTGAAGCTCATCGATCGTCTTGTCGGCAAGCACGCGCATGACACCGGTGACCGCCGTATTGCCGTCGTACCACTTGCCGTTCTTCTTCGTGTAGTTCATTGCTTCGGCAATCGTGATCTCACCGAGTACGTCCTCGCTCAGCTCGTTGATCTTCTTGTCGGCGAGTGCCGCCATGAAGCCGCTGACCTTGTTGTTGCCGTCATACCATTCGCCGTTCTTCTTCGTGTAGTTCATCGCCTCAGCGATCGTCACACCGCTGAATATGTCCGCGCCAAGCTCGCTCAGCGTCTTATCGGCAAGCTCTGCCATAAAGCCGGAGACGACCTTGTCGCCGTCGTACCACTGATTGTTGCGTCTCTCGTAATTCATCAGCTCGGCAAAGGTAATGCCGTCAAGCACGTCCTCGTTCAGCTCGCTTACCGTCTTGTCGGCAAGCACCTCCATGAAGCCGGTCACACGCTTGTCGCCGTCGTACCAATCGTCGCCGCATTTTTCGTAGTCCAAGATCTCGGCAATGGTGATGCCGTCCAGCGTGTCTGCGCCAAGCTCGTTCAGCGATTTGTCGGCAAGAATCTTCATGATGCCGGTAACGGGGGTGTTGCCGTCGTACCATATGTCGCCGCGCTTTTCGTAATTCATGGCATCGGCGATGGTCAGGTCGTTCATTATGTCTTCGTCAAGCTCGCGGATCGTTTTGCCGGCGAGCACTTCCATAAAGCCGGTAACGGGGGTGTTGCCGTTGTACCACTTGTCGCCGCGCTTCGTATAGTTGAGCGCGTCGGCAATCCTGATGCTGTCAAGCGTATGCTCGTCAAGCTCGTCGATCGTTTTGTCGGCAATGATCTTCATAATACCGGAAACAGCAACCCCTTCGTCGTACCATACGCCGTCGATGAGGTCGAAATTCACGGCATCGCCCACGCAGACGTCGCCCAGCTTTTCGATCAGAGCCTCGGTGTCGTTCAGACGGTCGATGGAAAGATCGGCAAAGGCGAGTGCAATACCCTCTACGAGATGATTTTTATCGTCAAGCCAGGTATCACCGTTCTTCGTGTAACCCATGATATCGCCGAGCGACATGCTCTGCATTTCGTCGTAAAGAACGCCGACCTTCTTTCCGGCAAGGCTTTTTACGATGCCGGTCACGCGCTCGCCGTTGTCGGTCCAGTAGCCGTCCACCATCGTAAGTCCGATCGCGTCACCGACGAAGACGTCGCCAAAGCGGTCGGTGATGCTGTCGGAATCCGAAAGCTCGTCCACCGTCAGATCGACGAAGGATGCCGCGATGCCCGACAGCGCGTTGCCGTTTCCGTCGTACCACGTGTTGTCGGCTTCCGAGAAGCGATAGCCCATCAGAACACCAACCTGCGTTTCGCCGCCGATCAGGGATGCAAAGTCAAGCGAGCCGCTTGTCAGATCGCTGACGAGATACATGGAAAGCGTGTCGTAGGGAGATGCGGGGGTATTGCCTGCTCCGTCAACGAAGGCGGATACGCTTCCGTCCTCGCCCAAAACGGGTGTGTAATTGAAAACGTCGCCAAGGTAAAGATCGCTGAGAAGCTGCGAGAGATCGCCGCCGAGCGCCGAAAGATCGGCACCGGCAAGACCGCGCATGACGCCGACGACGGGATTGCCGTCCTTATCCTTCCAGCCGACTGTGCTTCCGCTGTCGTTCGTGATGGGGGTGTATGCCAGCATTTCACCGATGGTACGGTTGTTCAAAAGCAGTCCGAAGTCAAAATACTGTGCACCCGTTTCAGCGTTGATCGCAACAAGATCCGCAAAGGTCTTGACCGAGAACATGCCGGGGAAGATGAAGCTTTCAAGATCGATAAAGGTCTCCATCAGACTCTCGACCGCCACGTCGCCAATGTCCTCGCAGAGCGCAACGAAGAGATCCTTGCCTTCGCCGAGTGCCGTCAGAAGCTTGCCGAGATCGGCAGGCGCAAACAGCTCCATCAGTGTGGGATTTTCGGGATCGGCGTATACGATCCTGTATTCACCGTCTGCGTTTTCGTATTGCACACCCGTGAGATAACCGAGGCGGACACCCTGAAGGAGATAGCCGAGATTCATATCGACAACGTCCTGCAGCGTTTTATCTGCGAGCTGTACCTGTGCCGGCTCGCTCAGAATGCCCTCGGGCAAAAGGGAAAGCACGTAATCCACGTTGGTGTTTTCAAGCACCGCCTTAATGCCTTCCGCCGACGCGAGCTGTGCGAGCGGAACGTCGCGCAGTCCGTTCGGGATATAGCTCTGCACCTCTTCGGGAAGCTTCAGCTGATAGCGATCGATGAGGAAGGTCAGTGTTACGCGGTCGCCGAGTGACGAGAGCGCCTGTACCTCTGCGATCATTCCCGCGATCGTCATTGCGGTCAGCGAAACGTCGGCGTTGTCGCCGATCAGGGCAGAGGTGTCAACCTGCACGAGTCCCATTTCCTCGAGCTTGTCGAGCGAAACGTTTTTATATGCGTAGTAGCCCGCACCTGCGATCGCACCGATGCAGGAGAGGAAGCCGAGCAGGAAGACGAGAATCAGGGCAATGATCTTGCGGATGATGCGCCCTACTCTCCTTTTTTTCTTCGGCTTCGTCTCAGCCGCCTTTTTCTGTTCTGCGAGAGCGGGAGAAGCGGGTGCCTTCGCGGGCTCGTTTTCTGCCGCTTCGTTGTTCTTTGCTTCGTCCATCATTTGTAATCTCCTTTTTATCTTTTTTCCTTGCCGTTTGACTTTAAAAATATGAACTAAGTATAGCACACAGGGAAATTTTTGTCAATGTTTTTGCCCATATTTTTCGCGTTTTTCTTGTATTTTTGCATATTTATTTGAAAATACCCCGTTTTATATGAATATATTGCATAGTTATGCACATTCTGCGCAATCGTAACGCGCACGACACATAATTTCGGAAAAACTATTGCAATCCCGACCGATGTATGATACAATGAAGTCACTTTTGACTTCAAACGGAGACATCGCCATGAAAAACCTTTTGTTCGCCCTTTGTACTGCGCTTCTTTTCCTGTCGCTGAACGCATGCACCGCTTGTGAGCATTCTTTTGGCGAGTGGTCGGTCACGACGGTGCCTACCTGCGGACAGGACGGCGTGAAAACACGCATCTGCACTCTCTGTGCAACGGAGGAGACAGAGGCGCTTACCGAACGACCCTTGCACGATTTTTCGGACAAGCGCGTGCTTGCGGACGGCTCCAACCTGAAAAGCGCCGCAACCTGTCAGTCACGTCCCTTATACTATAACCTTTGCAGCGTATGCGAAGCCGTCGCAACGTCGGATTCCGACGTGTTCCGCGAGGGCGAAAGCATTCCGCACACGTGGGACGAGGGCGAAACGACCGAGCCTACCTGCGAGATCGGCGGTACGGTATTGTACTCCTGCCTTACCTGTGACAAGATCGAGCGCGAGATCATTCCCGCACTCGGACACGTGTGGGGAACCGGTATTCTCGAAGCACCGAGCTGTACGACGGCGGGTGCAACCGTCTATACCTGCAGTGTCTGCGACGGTAAGATGCGCGATCCGATCCCGCCCGCGCATACGTGGGGCGCATGGTCTTTACGGGAGGATGGAGCGACGGAGCTTCGCGAATGCCTTCTGTGCGATGCAGAGCAGTCACGCGCGGCGTTCGTCGGTGACGGCAAGACGATCACGCCCACCTTTACGGCAACAACCACGAACGACGGCACCGTATATACCGTAACGGTGCCGGGCGATCGGATCAAATATACGGGCATTTACCGTTTTGTGTTGAAGGGAAGCTTTACCGTCGGTAAATACGTTACCGTTACCACAAGTGCGGATGCTACGATCGTCACACGCATGAAGATGGGGGAGACGGACGAAAACGGCTATGCGCGGAGTCATCACGAGACGTTTATCGCCGCCGTTGACCAAAACGACGACGGTGTGTGTGAGGACGTGACGCTGTCGATCAGCGTGGGAAAGAATGAGCAAACGATTACCGAAATGTCACTCCTGCTTGTCGGTGAGGTGGTTGCTTATACGAGCACGAGCCGTGGGGCGGCGGGCGTAGAAGGCACCGTCGGCAGACTTCCCGTTGTAAAGGCGGGAACCTATACGGTCGGCTCCTTCTATAACGCCGCCAACCGCTGGTCAACAACGGTATGCATCAATGACGAAAGCTTTTCCGACGGCAGCGGAAACGTCGAAAAGGGCGTATCGCTTCTCGGCAATTACGTGAACGGATCGGTTCGGCACAACGGCTCCACCAATACGGCGGGCTTGCAGCTTCTCGGTACGTTTACGCTTGAAGCGGATGCTCCCATCAAAACCTCGTTTACCTATACGGGGCAGGTCGTCACGGGCGCGGGAAAGAACTACGTTCCGATCTTCCTCATGATCCTTGCAGAGGAGCTTCCGTAATTTATGAATGATGCTGCGTGTACCGTCCGCATCCTCTACGAGGATACGAATATAGTGGTCGCGGAAAAGCCGGTCGGCGTGCCGTCTCAGAAGGATCCGTCGGGAGATCCCGATATGACGGCAATCCTCGCGGCGCAGACGCGGAGCGGGATTTTTGCCGTGCATCGCCTCGACCGCACGACGGGGGGTGTTACGGTGTACGCCAAAACCGCCGCTGCCGCCGCCTTT
>JAZLAP010000072.1:0-2282 GCA_045613265.1 Eubacteriales bacterium
AAGGCCGAAGGCAAAGCCGGTGTATTCGTCGGGATCGATGCCGCCCTCGCGAAGTACGTTCGGATGGATCATGCCGCAGGGGCAAAGCTCAAGCCAACCGCTGTTCTTGCAGGAGGGACAGCCCTCGCCGCCGCAGATGAGACAGCTGATGTCAAGCTCAAAGCCGGGCTCGGTGAAAGGGAAGTAGCCGGGGCGGAGACGCACCTTGATATCGCGGCGGAACACCTCGGAGAGCATTGTCTTCATAAAATAGATGAGATTCGAGATCGAGATGTCCTCGTCGATCATCATACCCTCCATCTGGAAAAAGGTATTCTCATGGCAGGCATCGGTCGATTCGTTACGGAAGCAACGGCCGGGGAAGATTGCACGGAGCGGTGCGCCGTACTTCTTCATGATCGCATTCTGCGCTGCAGAGGTCTGCGTTTTCAGAAGCTGACCGTTTTCAAGATAATAGGTATCCTGCATATCGCGCGCAGGGTGGTATTTCGGGATGTTGAGCGCCTCAAAGCAATGGTAATCGTCGGTGATCTCATCGTAATCCTCGACGGTAAAGCCCATCGTCTCAAAGATCTCCTCAAGCTCCTTCTGTACAAGCGTGATCGGGTGGTATGAGCCGATCTTGCGCGTGCGGGGAAGGGTAGGGTTATAATGCTTTGCATCGGCAATGGCAGCGGCAAGCGCAGCATTCTGCAACGCCTCGGTCTTTTCAGCGATCTTCGCCTCTACCTCGTCGCGGAAGGAGTTGATAAGCTGTCCCGCCTCACGCTTGTCCTCCTTCGGCACGTCGCGCAGTCCCTGCATCAGCTCGGAAACCGCACCCTTCTTACCGAGGTAGGCAATACGGCAGGCTTCCATCGCCTCAGCACTTTCGACTGCCGAAAGCTCGCTTTCGAAGCGGATGCGCAATGCTTCTATCCTGTCTTTCATGGTTCGTCCTTTCTTTTGCGCCAAGACGGCACAACCTGATAAATTACAGTAAAGTAAGATATACAACAATATATTATACTACTTTATACGGGATTTGTCAATTCCTTTTTTTCGAAGTAACCGAATAAAAACGGAATAATTTCGTCGGGAACGAGAGATACGGGTATTTCACCGCGCATAAGGTACTCACGTGCCGCCGTCGAGGAAAGCGAGGCGTATTCTCGCTCGGGAAAGAAGTACATCGTTTCCACTCCCGAGTGCGCCTTGTTGTATTCCGCCATTTCGCGCTCGTAGGCAACGTCGTCGGGATTACGAATGCCGCGCACGATCAGGTCGATCTTATGCGCCTTGACGTAATCGGCAACGTATCCGGACGACACGTCCACCGTCACGTTAGGATATGCGGCGGTAACCGCCGAAAGCATAGCGGCACGATCCTCGGGCGAGAAAAAATGCGACTTTTCCGCGTTTTGAAAGACGGTGACCACCACCTCGGGGAAAATACGCGAAAGCCGTGCAATGATGTCCGCATGCCCTTGCGTAACTGGGTCGAAGCTTCCCGTGAACAGTACGCGTGCCACTCGGCTTTATCCTCCCCAACTTTCGTGTAACGGAGAATGTGAATATGCGAAATGCCGTAGCGCGCCTGCTTTTCAATGCAAAAGCAATCGGGAAGCGCACCGCCGAACGGATCTTCCTCTCCGCTTTCGCATACGAGGATGGCACCGTTTGCAAGACAGTCCTTCTCATGAAGGCGCAGGACGGCATCGCCCACTGCCTGCATCGCATACGGCGGATCGATAAACACAAGATCAAACGCGGTCTTCGCCTTGCCGATATAGGTACGGTAATCGCTGACGAGCATCCGTGAGCGATCCGAAAGCCGCGTTTTTTGCGCATTTTGCTTTACAATCTCCATCGCCTCGCGTGAGGCGTCAATGAACATGCAGCTTTCTGCGCCGCGGGATAGTGCTTCCAGTCCCATCTGACCGCTCCCCGCAAACAGATCAAGTACACGTCTCCCCTCAAGCAAAAACTGTATGGCGGAAAACACCGCTTCCTTGGTTTTTTCTGCCGTCGGACGGGTAGCATCGCCCGGAAGCGTCAAAAGACGCACACCACGCGCACTGCCGGTGATGATTCGCATCATGAATCTGAGTTCTCCTTATGAAAGTATTGATAGATCGCCTGCGCCTCGGCATCGCTGATGCCGCGCACGGCGGCGATCTCCGCGCCGTCCGCTTCGGAAAGCCTGCGGATCCCACCGAAGGCGGAAAGAAGCAGCTTTGCCTTTTTCGGACCGATGCCTCGAATGTTTTCAAGCGTCGAGTGTGTCATTGTTTTGCGTTTCG
>JAZLAP010000073.1:0-11560 GCA_045613265.1 Eubacteriales bacterium
CAATTCTTCGTCAAAGGGCGAAGATAGACAGAGATGTGCGGCGGAATCAAAATAGCCCGCCCCGGAGTCAGAATCACCGATTTTTCGGCGGTTTCATATTTCCCCATACCCTTCATTGTCAAAAGGAAAAAATAGGCGGGGTTTCCCAGAGGCTGAGTACTTTCGGTTTGAATGACTGAGCCGCATACCGTAATATAAAGCGGTGATTCGGAATTTTTCTTTGAAAAATCCGTCCAATAGCCGAGATGCACCTGCGTCCCCCCTTTTTTATAGCCGTATTCTTAATATTTCGGCGCTTTTTTCATTATTAATTTTAGCATATGTTCACCGCTTTTTCAATATTGCATCGCATATTTTTGGTAAATAGGGCAAAAAATGCAGAGATTTTATAAAAAAGTGTTTGACATCAATTCGTCGGTTTGTTATACTCAAACTGTAAGACTGTTTGTGCTTTTTCCACAAAGCATTCATTTTGGACGGTCAGAAAAGGAGACAATTTATGAGAAAAACTCTATCTATGCTTCTTATTCTTGCTTTGATGCTCACGATGAGCGCCGCAATCTTTGCGGAAGGCGCAACCGTAGAGACCGGCGAGACGAGTGAGATCGGTGAGACGACCGAGATCGCCAACTATGGCGGCGTCACGGTCGAGGAAGTCCATCTCGGCAGCGACACGAACAAAATGCGACTTCTTTTGGTTGGTGATACGCATTACACTTGCGGCGAGGATCCTCTTTACAACTATCCTTACATTACTATGAAGGACTCTTTCGGCATTGATCACGAAGAAAAGACGCAGGAACTGATCGACGGTATTCTCACCGAGAACTACATTGATGAGGTCGATGCCGTCCTCTTTCTTGGCGACCTTGCCAACAACGATAAGCCTTTCCAACGCTATTCGAAGATGTACCGAGACAACGCGTGCGGCGGAAAAGATTTTTATCAGTGGACCGATGCCGAGTGGACGGGTTGGTACAACTATATGATGACGGAGTTCTACGGAAGCGAATACGACTGTATTTATTGGTTCAACGAACGCTATCTCTCGCAACTCTCGGCGGCAGGTATTCCTTACTACGTTATTCCCGGTAACCACGACGGCTACACGACGGAAATGTGGCAGCGTACCTTTGGCGATGAGTGCTACGACAAGGACGGAAATCTCGTGCAAGATGCGAATATGTACTTCACCTACCGCGAGGATGGCACACTCTTTTCCTCCGACTATATGCTGACCTTCCCCGAGTTTGACACCGCTATCTCGATGCTTGATGTTTATAATTATGAAGACGATCCCGTAACGCACAAGCCGGTTGACCGTTTCATCAATTATATCAAGGGCGACTGCGTACTCTACACGCCGGTCCACGACAGCGGAACGCGTGAAGCAAACTTCATGGAAATGGTTGAGGAAGCAAAGGACTATACCTATTTTTATATATGCGGACATCACTACAACGGTCCGCTTGACTATCCTTCCACCGGAGTTTATGAAGAAGACAGTTGGATAGCGAGAACGGGAAACAAATACGGCAATCTTCGTCTTTTGATTTACGCGCACGACCATTTCCCTTGGGAAGTGTATGGGACAAAAATCGAAACCGATAACGGAATCGTACCTATCATTTGTACATCCCACTGGTCAACGACGGAAAGTTCTTCCTGGTATGACAAAGATACGGGCGAAAGAGTGCCGCTTTTCGGCAGTCTCAGAAAACAGGGGGCTTACGATCAGAACTCTTGGGGCTATAACATTATTGAGCAGACGCAAGAGGGCGGCGTTTATTATAAGATCTTCTCGGATGTGACCTATAACTATCAGCAATCCTTAAAGGATTATCTCGAAAGGACGGGCATTTGGGGCTACCAGACGGGTGACTGGACGTCTACCCCCTACGAGTTGCCTTATACCGTAGAATACAGACGCACTAAACCCACCGCAATTTATACGAAAGCGGGGAAATAACAAATGAATAAGAAGCATCTCATTGCTGTTTTTGCTCTTGTTATTGCACTTGTTCTGCCGATTTCTCTGATCGCCGTTACCCTTGCTTCCGATACCGTGGCTGAAATCGCAGAAAATGCGCTTTCCTACGAGGGCGTTGCCGCGAAAGCGGTAAAGCAGCCGGGCGTCCGCTCGCTCTGGTACGTCGATAACGCCGCCGTTGAAGCCCTTGAGCAGAAGGGCTACACGGTCTATTACGGCTCCCTTATGGGTGCAAAAACGGCAGACAACACCACCGAGAACGGCGAAAGCCTCAGGGTCACCTACGATCCCGAAACCGAAAGCGTCTCGGTTGCAAGCGGCGTCGAAAACGCCGCCTCAGTCACGGTCTACGGCACGGGCGACAAGGGCGCGCCCACGAAGAAGTACGTGATGCACAGCGGCGACTATTCCAGCTTCGCCTTCACGACGCTCTTTTCGATGGAGCAGGCTCCCGCGTTCGGAATCGAGCTCGTTTACGCCGGTTGGCTCGTCACGGTCTCCGACAGCGGTGACGTCGATTACTACTACGACTATCCCGTAGGTACGGCACTCGCCTCCCGTCTTGATACCTATGAAAAGGAGAACAAGCTCTACTACACCTCCTTCACCCTCGGCGCGGTCTGTGACTACTTCGTGAATGAATACCGCGACGAAGACGGTAACGCCTTCTACGCCGACAACGCGATCATGAATACGGTGCTTGACGAGGAACGCGCCCTTACCTTTGATGATCTTACCCTCGGCTTTGCGAGAGGTAAAAGCACGCATATCGGAAACGAGATCAATCTCGTATCGGGTATCCAAAATATGTACCTTCTCCGTATAAATACGGTGGACGAGGGCTATTACAGCGTGCGTATCCGCTACGCGCTTGCCGATGCAGAAAAGGGAATGCGCTTCTATCTGCGTTCTCGCTTTGATACTACTTCCGTCTCTACTTTTGAGGCAGAGGGGGCTGTTGCGGCAGTCTCGACGGACGGTGGGTACACCGTTCCCGAGGGAACCGATTATGCAGAGCAGAAACTTTACATTTACTTAACGGCAGGCGAACATATCATCGACCTTTGGACAGAGAGCGAGACCGTAACCGCCGTTTCCTCTATCGTGTTCCGTTGCGACCGTGTGAAGAGCGATCTCTCGCTCGCCCTCGGCATCACGAACTACGAGGTCCGCACCAACGGCTATGAGGTCGTACAGCAGGTCGCCGAAGATGCAAATAATCCTTCCAAAAACTACGCGCTCCGCGGCTATCTTGCCGAGGGCGGTGGACTGACGACCGTGAACCCCACGCGTCTCGGCTACGCACTGATGAAGGCGGGCTCTTACTTCGACTACACCGTTTCTGTCGGAACGCCCGGTTACTACGACGTCATCGGTGACGTTGGTATCGGTGTCGGCAGTTCGATCCGTGTTTACGATATTACGGGCATGGGACTGAAAACCGGTGAGGCTTGGACACCGAGCAACGATATTTCACCTATTTTTGTAGCCGACAAAGCAACGGCGGGCGGTGCAGACTCCCGCGTTACTGACTGCCTCGGTGAAATGAAGTTGAAGGCAGGCACCCGTACGCTCCGCGTTTATGTCACGGGTGACGTTGCTTACCGCCAACTCTTCGTTGAGAAGAACGGCGTCAACTTCCTGACGGTGAATTACGTTGACGAAAACGGTGTCGTTCTTGCGCCGCAGGCTTTCCTCGCGCTTGACCGTTACACGACGTACAGCGTTCCTTCTCCCCTTATCGAAAATTATACCGCTGATCAAAAGGTCGTTTCGGGCGTTCTTACGGATGACCGCACTATCTATGTCGTATATACGGCGACGGCAGACACCTCCGACCGTACCGTCACCTTCGTCTACGGTATGCAGAGCGAATATTCCGAGACGGTCACCGTTTCCGCAAGCGAAACGATTACCGCCCCCGCCGCAGCGGCACTTGACGGATATTACGTCCTCTGGCTCGATGCTTACGACGCTCCCGTCTACGATATTAACAAGGTAGGAGACGGTGCGATACTCTACGCTTCGTATGAAAAAACCGCTATCGTCGAAGTCTTTGCAAGCACGGCTGTTCCGAAGGGTGTTGCCGCATTTGCAGAAAACGATCCGACGCAGATCATCCTCCAAGACTCGACGTCTTCCAACGGCTATTTCAACACCGGCGGTTATGTGAACATGAGCGTCACCGTTCCTTACTCGGGTGTATACGCACTCCGTATCAAAGCAGCCTCGCTTCACGACAGATTCGAGGTCATCACGAGCATGAACGGCATTCGCTCGATCAATACAGTCGAAAGTCAAGGTTTTGCAAGAGAAAACGGCCGTCTTGACGATGCAGACAAATCGGCAGCATACACCGCTGATCCACAAACGTGGGTATATATTCCTGCCGGTACACATACGCTCGGCATTTGCACGAGAAACACCACGCTTTCCATTTACTCTGTGGAACTTCGCCTCGTCACCGAGATGGCAGATGCGTCCGACGTCGTAGCAAAAACCTCGCGCACCGACCTCGGCAACAGCGCAGCGGGCGACGGCGAATACGGCACTTATACGCATTCCAAAGGCGCTTATGTGGAATACGCGGTCGATATTCCCAAGGACGGCTTATACAGTCTCTATTTCCTGCTCGGCACGATCGAGGCAAATAACAGTTCCGACGTCACCGTTACAGACATCACGACAGGAAAAGAGATCGGAACCTTCACAGGCTTGTGGTCTAACCATTACAGAGGTATGGAGCCCGTCAAAGCGGAAGCGGTTCTTACAAAAGGTACGCACACCTTCCGTATCTCCGCAAACAATAGTGTCCGCACCAACACCCACGGCGTCGTAGCCGTCCGTACGGGTGACATCGTACGCCATGACGTTGTATTCAACTATGGCGAAAATACCGTTACGAACAGCGTCGTCACGGGCTACACGACGACTCCGCCCGCTGCCGAGAAGAACGGCTACCGTCTCGAATGGCTTGACGAAAGCGGTGCCGTCGTCAGTGACTTCTCGACCGTCACCATTACGTCGGAACGCGTCTTTACGGCACGCTATATCGATATTGAGGCAGACGTTACCTTCGTTTACGGCGACAAGAGTACGACCGTGACCGTTACGATCGGTGACGCCGTCACGCCTCCCACGGAAGATGCTGAAAAGGACGGTTTCTATCTCGCTTGGCTTGACGAAGAAGGAAACAACGTTTCCGACTTCTCTACGCTTTCAATTACCGACGACCGCACCTTTACCGCAGAGTATCTCGATTACTCGCGCTATGAGTTCTTTGCTTCGGATATGGAATTGAAGGGTACGGCAAAAATTTCCGACTCCGATAGCAGCGTCGCCGTTATCCAAAACGGCGCGTATACGAACCACAATACGTCTTACGTCGAAATCACCTTCGAGGTCTACAAGAGCGGTCTCTATACCATCGGTATTCGTGGCGAGGCAGACTCCTACTTCGACCTTATGGTTTACGCAAACGGCTTCTATTACGGCAACCGTTTTGACAATACGGGAAGCATTCTTTACGATGCATCTGCCGATTACGCCTTGACCGAAGCACAGAAAACGGGTGCATACAAGACGGGCATTTCGGGATCTCAGAACCAGATGTATCTGCCCGTAGGTACGAACACCATTCGTATCTCCATCGTGAATGCCGGCAACGATAAGGAAGGCTCGCTTGCTCTCTACTCCGCAGAACTGAACCTCGTGCGTGAGATCGAGGCAGCGGCAAAGACACCTTCCGCATACAAGAATATGTCTGATTTCAGTTCCTATTCCAACAATGCGATCTGCCGCTTCAAAGTAGACGCCGAATCCTACGGTGACTATACGCTGACGCTGGACCCCGGCACGTATCATATTCTCGGTCTTGCCGGCGCTCTCGGAAATGCTACCTACTACTACGAGGTGAAGGACGCAAGCGGCAACGTGATTGCCAATCTGAAATCTCCGACCGCTACGTACGGAGACCGTAAATTCGGTGCAAAACCTGCTGAGGCGACCGAAACTCTGACGGTTACCGAAAGCGGCACCTACACCGTCCGCGTTACCTTTAACGATAATACCAACTGGGAAAACACCTTCTTCGGTGTCTACGCGGAAAAGATCCCCGAGTATAACGTTACCTTCGTTTACGGCGAGGAAAGCCAAACGACCACATATCTGAGAGGAACCGTTGCCGTACCTCCTGCCGAAGCCGATAGAAAAGATTACGGCATTAAGTGGGTAGATAAGGACGGAAGGACGGTAACCGACTTTAAAGTCACGGGTAATGCGACCTACACGGCGGTCTACGTCGATATGAACAACCTTGAAGTCTTTGCAAACGACTTTACGGCAGGCGGAACGAATCCGGGCGCCGTTCTCGCAAGCGACGGATCGATTTTCCTCTTGCCGTCCGCCGGAACTAACGCTTGGACTCAGAATTCTTATATTACCTTTAACGTAGACGTTTACAAATCGGGTATTTACAAGGTTGGAATTCGCGGCAAGGCAGACTTGTTCTTCAACCTTATGGTACAAGTTAACGGCTACCGTCACGGAACTCACTTTGATAATACGGGATCTTCTCTGTATTCGGCTACCACCGATCACACGATGACCGATGCAGAAAAATCGGGCACTTACAAGTACGGCGCGGGAACGCAGTATCTGAGCCTTTACCTCCCCGAAGGCCCGAACGAGATCAAAGTTTACATTATGCCCAGCGGCAACGATCAGGAAGGCTCGCTTGGTCTTTACTCCTTGCGCTTTGCCCTGATGTATGAAACCGCTGCCGGTGCAAAAGCACCTTCGGCAAACAGCGGTATGGCTTCAAACGGCACTTACGGCAATGACGGCAAGGTGCGCTTTGGTTCGGCAGACGCTTACGGCGACTATAAGATGACGCTTACGCCCGGAACCTATCGCTTCATCGGTCTTGCGGGCACTGCCGGAAATGCTACCTACCACTATGTGCTGCTCGACAAAAACGGCAATGAAATCGGCAGAACGAAATCTCCGCCTGCCGCATACGGTAACTATAAGTACGGCGCAATGCCTGCCGTAGCGACCGAATGGATAACCGTCGAAACTGAGGACGAGTATACCGTCCGTGTCTACTGTAAGGACAGTACCCGTTACGACGCCAACAACTTCTTCGGCGTGTATGCGGAAAGACATCCCGAGTATAACGTCACCTTCGTTTACGGGGAGGAGACCAAAACGGTCTCCGCCCTCGCCGGTGGCGGTGTAACGCCTCCCGCCGAAGCGGCAAAGGAAGGCTTCGCTATTGAATGGTTTGACGAAAGCGGCAACCTTGTTACCGATTTCAGCAGCATTACCTCTGACCGCACGTTTACGGCAAAATATTCTTCCGAAAACGAAGTGATGATCATCGTGCGCGGCGTTTCGCCGTCGGGAACGGTACTGATTCCCGAAATGGCAAGACTCGTAACGACGAAAAACACTCCGTATGCGATCGCACTTCCCGCATTTGACGGTTACATTTTAAGCGAGGAACTCCTCAGCGGAACGACGGGTGACGAGAACCTCCTTCGTATTGACGTCGTCGTCTATCGCGAAGCCATCGCGGTTTCTCCCGATGAGTTTGTGTGCGAGGTTGAAGGAAATGGTGTTCTTCTTCCCGGCGGCGAAGGCACGCTCGATACCTTCGTGCTTGCAAAGGGGTCTATGACCTTCTCGGTTGAGGCGGATATCGTTGGCGTTTACGCGGTTCAGATACGCTTTAACAAAAACAGTTCCCCTATAAGCGATGTTATCGTGAAGAACCTGACGGTCGGCGATCGCAGCACGCGTTACAGAGTCGGCGGCAGTAATAAGGATACCAACGTAACGCCTGAAGACTTCATCGTCGCTGCAAATACGGGCTATATTACGGTCGGATATATTCGTCTTGCTCAGGGTGGAAACGAAATACGCATCTCTCACAATGCAGATCGCGGCTATCTCGGCTTTGCCGACGTGCTCCTTACGCCCGTTGCTCCCGAATGGGACGAAAACAGCGTGACGCTCAACTATAACAGTTTTGCTCTTTCGGGCGGTGCAGCAACCGGTGAAGAAGCACTGCGCTTGACGTCTACCGCCCATTACGGAACGGCGAGCATTACGATCGGAAAAACGGGCTACTACGATATCCGTTCCATTATGGGTACGGCTAATGCCGCTACGCTTTCCGTAGACATCACGAATGAAAGCGGCACGACGCAAACCTTCTCCTACGCGACAACGGGACTGTATAACATCACGGGTACGTATTGGGACGCTTGTACGACGGAGACCGTTATAGCGGAAAAGGTCTATCTCGAAGCAGGCACTTACACGGTGAAACTTTACAGTCCGAGCCTCTCGGGAAGAATCAGTATTTCGGATCTTCGCCTTATCTCTTTACCCACCTACGACGTTACCTTTACCTACGGTGATCAAAGCGTTACAAGCATTTATTTTGCGAACGAGACCGCAACGGCGACGCCACCTTCCGACGCCGCGAAGGAAGGCTTTGCTATTGAATGGCTTGACGAAAGCGGCGCCGCCGTCACCGACTTTGCGGTTAAGGGCGACGCTATCTACACGGCACGCTATATCGCGGTTGCCGCACAAAACTATATGATGAATACGCTCTTTAACGAAGAAAAGATCAAGGTAAACGGCAGAACGGGTACGGACGGCGACGGCATTATCTGTGATGACGCACTTGCGGGATTTGAAATGAACGTCGGATTCGTCGGTGACTTGACGCTGACGGTTACAGCAAAAAATCCCGTGAATTCTACTACCGCAGACGGTCCTCGCGACGCTTATTTCACGGTCTATATTGACGGTGTGCGCAGTGAAACGCGTTTCTGCTTCCCCGCAGGAGAAACGACGACCTTGACGATCGCTACGTCCGACGGAACGAAAACGCATCATATCCGCGTTGTAAAGCAGAACGAAGCACAGTTTGTATTGACGACGCTTGAATCGCTTTCCTTTACGGGATATTTTGGCGCAAAACCCGAGGATAAAGACCTTTATATCGAATTCATGGGTGATAGTATCTCGACAGGTTGGGGTAACCTTGGCGAATACGGAATGGCGTCTCAACATCAACCGCTTTATCAAGACGCCACGCAGGGATATTTCAATCTCGTTGCAGAAGCACTCGATGCAGACGCTTCGCTTTCCGGATGTGCAGGCATTGGTATGATTGCGGGTGGCTATGCCGTTCTTCCTCAATTTACCGAGTTTTACGGCGCACAGTCCTATTTCCGTGATGCAACCGTAGCAACCAAAGACGGAAGAACGCCCGATATGATTATCATGTCGCTTGGAACGAACGATTTGCGTTACGGTGCTACCGAAGACGAATTCAAGGCGAGTATGCTTGCCTTTATCGCCGCGCTTCGTGAAGATTACGGTAATATTCCCGTTATTTTGGTCTACGGACAGATGACGACTCGCTTGGCGACCGTTATGCCGGCGATCGAAGCGGCAGCCGAAAACGTCTACGCTTACGAACTCAGACGCAATGAAGCCGGCGGCGGCGGACATCCCAGCATTGAAGGCTGTATTTCCGCAAAAGAAGAACTTCTTGCTTTTATGCGCGCAGACGGGCTTATTTGATCAATGAATTAACCAAATTTTCTCCTTTTATAAAAAGAAATCAATCTTTTTCCCCGCGAATGCCTACGCGGGGTTTTCTTTTTGTTCCTTCTCCCGCAACCTTTCCACGAGTTTCTCGTGACACCTCTGTATCTGCCGCTCGGAGAGCCCGAGAAGCGCCGCGATCATTTTCTGTTCACCGTCAGTCAAAACGATGCTTTCGTTCTTTCGGAGCCGCTTCAAGATCCGATAATAATCGAGAATGAGTTCGAGTTTCGTATTGCTGTCTTTTCTATCATTAAAATCCCTTTCATAAACTGTTGTGCTTTACACGACAATTAAAATCAAGCCAACCGCAATATCATCGCAAAGAGAATAAAAGTTCGATTTAGCCCCCGGTTACTTCACCAAGAAAAACCTAAATCGATTTTTCGATTTAGGTTTTTCTTTTTGTCCTTGTGCGTTGTCGGGCGTACTCCAAGCGTTCACGCTTGGAATCGGGTTCGAACAATAGCCGCGCCGTCTCGCGTCGAGACCTTGCAGGCGCGGCGTCTTCCCGTACGGGTCACCAATTAAAAAACATCCTCCCGGGTGTCTTTTTGTTGGTCGGCACGAATAAAATGGGAGTCGAACGCAGTGAAAAAAGCGCGGAAATTCCGCGCTTTTTCCTTGTTTATTTCCAGATGCAGCCTGTTATAGCCGCATAATCTTCAAAGAAGCGATCGATATCGAATTCTTTGAGGATCAAAACGTTACCGTTTTCGCTTTGCGTAAAGAGCGTCTCGGCGACAACGTCGGTCGTATTGACGTCAACCGTACCGCATTCCCACCGAACGTCCTCTCGGTTAAGATAGGCATAGATAGCAACAATATCATGAAAGTGAACGTGTTGCCATTCCGAAACGGTCTCGGCGGCAAGAAGCAACGGCGGAACCGCCCTGCAAGCCGTTTGCATTTCGGCAGGAGTCTTTTTCGGGCGATACGTCTGTTCGATGCCTGCAACGTAGATAGGAACATCTTTTTCCCGAAAGACGATGGCGGCGGCGTGCGGATCACAAAGGATATTCCATTCAACGACGCCCCAACGCTTCGTATCAAAGGTCTCGTCGGTGCCAAAACGTCCACCCATAATGACAACGTCGCGAAGAAGCCTCGGAATATGCGGATAAGTAGCAAAGAGGAGTGCAACGTTCGTCAAAGGGCCGATTGCAACAAGAGTGATCTCGCTCGGGTTTTCCTCAACGGTTTTTCTCATAAATTCGATGGCGGTGTTTTCGGGAAAATTGCGGTGCGGATAAAGATCTACGACCTTTTGCTCGTCGCCGTTCATGCACCACTGATTTGCTTTCACAATGAGGGGGTTTTCCGTACCTGCGTGAATAGCAAGCGGTTTCTTGTAGGCGCTGGCAACGATATCGGCAAGAGCGGCGCGCCGCTGAGGTGTTCCCGTTACGGTAGTAACGCCGAGAAGACTGACGTCGGGACGTGAAAGAAGATACCCGAGAGCAAACCAGTCATCAATATCGTTGCCGATGTCAGTGTCTAATAAAATCTTTTTTATCATATTTTCTCTTTCCAAACTTCGTTTTTTCTTGAACGCCGTTCACGGTTCAACCTACCAAACGGAAGGCGAGAATATAGGCAATTATTCTTCGGATTCGCCTTCCCGTTGGCTTTGGAAATATTAGCCTTATTCCGCCACTTCGCCTTTATAGATGAATCGGAGATCCATCAGCTTGAAGCCGCCGCCCTCGGTAAGCGCCGTGGGCTTAAATTCAATACGATAGGTCTTGCCTTCTTCAAGGTAGAGGCTTGACAGAGGATTGTGCTCGGCAACGCCCTCGTCACCGCCGCCCGACTTTGCCGTCGACTTATAGGTGTTGGGATCGCCGTAAGTCGTAGCTTCGCCGTTATCCTCGCCGATACGGATCTCGACGCTAAAGCCTTGATTTGCATAGCTCGCGTAACCGCCGCCGCCCATCAGGG
>JAZLAP010000074.1:0-5064 GCA_045613265.1 Eubacteriales bacterium
TCCTCTGCAAGGATCATGAGGAACACGGGAACGATCTTCTTGCCGGCACCCGTAAGAAACTGACCGGAAGCAGACGTGGAAACCGTAACGTCAGTGATGTCAGCGTCAAGGGTGATCTCGCCCATGAGCTTCATGCCTGCCGTGTTGGTAGAACCGTTGTGCTGAACCGAACCGTTGTTGTAGTTGCCGAGAGTCGTTCCACCGTTAAGAGCTGCGGCAGCGGAATCGGTAAATTCCTGTCCGCCGATGTTAACCGTGCAGGACCAGGTGTTTGCGCCGTTGAAGAATGCGCCAACCGTGTAGGTGCCTGCGGGAGCGGAAATCGTACCGTTGCTTGCCGTGTAGCCGGTGAAGGTGGGAACCGTAGTGGTATAAGCAACAACCTTACCGACGAGAGAAAGGGTAACCTCGGTGAAGGAAAGGTTTGCACCGCCGCGATCTACAAGCGTGATCACAACGTCGTCATTCTTGCCGTCGCCGTCTTCGTCCTTAGCAACAACAAGCGTCTCGTGCCAGCTGGTGAAGGTGTTGCCGTCCATGGTGATCTTCACGCCGGTATAGATGTTCTTGTCGGAGCTCGTCGTGATATCGATGTACTTGCCTGTTACACCCGATCCAACAAGGTTGAAGCGGTAGATACCCGTGAATGCGATCTGCTCGCCGGGAACGGTAATCTTCCACGTCTTGTTATCGGTAGTCGTGAAGGTAGGATTCAAGATCTTGCCGTCCTTCGAGATCGGACGGGTTTCGGGAGCGTGGCAGGTGTTGCAGGTACGAGTTTCCGCGGTTCCGTCGGCATTTTCCACCCAATCGCCGAAATTGTGTCCGGTTGCCTCGATCGGCTCGGTCTTCGTGCCAGTGGTACAGACGGTGCAGGTATAGGTGGTGACACCGGGCGTTGTACAACCGGGCTTCTCCGTTTCTACGCCGCCGTCCCAGGTATGACCGGGGGCAGGCTCAAGGTTTTCAACCTTGGTTTCCGAGCAGACCGAGCAGGTATACAGCGTGCCGCCGTCAACCTCGCAGGTAGCCTTGGAGTAAACGCCCTCGTCCCAGCTGTGTCCGTTAGCGGGAACGACCGTGATACCGTTCAGGCAGATGGGGCAGCCTTCGCCCGTCAGTCCCTTTTCGGTACAGGTAGGAGACTGGTTGTACGGTTCGGGATCGCGGCAAACGTGATCAACGGGATTCATCGTGATCACGCCGATGCTGGTCTGTGCGCCGCCAACCTTCGATACGGTCAGGATATACTCGTCGGTAGGAAGATAAACAGACATCAGGTCTGCCGCATAACGGAAGGATTCGGAACCGTCCGTAACGATCGGAACGCCCGTAGCCGCTGCGATATCAGCGCAACTAAAGCTTGTCGTGTAAACGTTACCGCTCTTGCCGGTGAAGGTAAATACGACCGTACCGGTGTTTCCACCGCAAAGCGCTGCACCGATGGTGTAGAAGCTACCATTTGCAATGTTGACCGTCTTCTTGTAGTTCAGAACCGAGCCGGGACGCATCTGATACGTGGTATTGTCCTTAAAACCAGCGTTGGTAACCGTATTCGCGGTCAGATCGTCCTTGCCGCTCGTCATCATGATCGTGTCAGCCGAGGTAGGCTCCGCAAGCTTGAAGTTCGCCTTCGTCAGCGTTGCGCCCTCATAGGTCAGAACGTTGTCCTTGCCGGCTTCGAGATATACGCTATAAGTAGCACCGTCACCGGGATCGCGGTTCTTCGAAGCGTAGAGCTTACCGTTCTCGTTGTAGAGATACTTGTAGCCGCTCGTGATCTTTGTAACGCCCTCAAGCGTTACCCAGTAGAAGCCGCTTGCGGTGATATTTGCCGCAGGAACGGTGATTTTTCCTGCAAAATCGGTAACCTCAACCGAGAAATCCGCAACGTCGGCAGAGGGTGCTTCCAGAGCAGGCTTATCGACGTAACCGCAATCCTTGCAGACGCGGCTGCCGTCGTCACCAACGATACCGAAGTTATGTACACCCCAGAGTACGTTGCGAAGCTTTGCGTTATCTGCGTATACGCGAACGCCCTCTTCCTTATACGTCTCTACCATGTACTGCGCAAGCTCAGACAGCGTGGTAGCCGCACCGTAGGTAGCGGTCTCGGAGCCGAAGTTCTTACCCATACCGTCCACGTACAGAACGTAATCGGTTCCGTCGAGGCTCACGGCAACAAATCCGCGGTATACCATACCGATGCCCGAATAGGATGCACCGTTTGCATAAGCGTTATCGTAGATCGTCGTGTAAGCGAAGTGCGATTTTGCGGCACCGTCGGTATATCTGCCGGTGTCAACGCCCTTGTCGTATACGACCACGGCGGTGGTTCTGTAGCCGCTTGCCAGCCAGCCCAGTCTTGCATCGTGGAATACCTTAAGGTTGCTCGTCGAGTTCAGACCGGTTTCACCGCCCATCTCGGCGATGCCCATGATGGCGCCGAAGGATACGGCACCGTATTCCTCAAGTGCGGCGAGTGCTTCACGGTCAACGCTGTAGCGCGAACGGATACCGTCAGCTCCCTCGGAGAGACGAGCCTGAACGCCCTCGTAGGCAATGACCTTGGAAGCCGTAACAAAAGCATCGATCAGCTTCTGCTCGACAACGGTCGAGTACGGAGCATCTGTCTCTGTCGTTGCGGCAGCGAGGGCCGCCTCAAAGGTATTCTTCTGCGATGCAGTCAATTCCTCGGTCGCCGAAAAATCAAGCTGCGGATTTTGCGCCTTATACTCGTCGAGCGTTGCTGCCGATGCCTGCACGGCGAACAACACCGAGAAGAGCATAAGAACAAAGAAAATTGCGAATTTCTGTGTGCGTTTCATGCTGAGTTCCTTTCTTTGAATAAATATATAGAGATATCCTGTTCTTAATTATACCCTCTTTTTGTGGTTTTGTCAATGCCTTTGCAAATTTTTATTGTAATATTTGTATATTTTTTCCGCCTCGCGTTTTTTACTGCTGCGCCGTAATATTGGCGCGCGTATCATTGTAAGAGGCGCACGGAAGATTTCCGTGCGCCTCTTACAATTGGCTTCATTGATTCTCTGCCGCTTCAAGAATCGTGAGAAGCGACGAAAAGGTCTCGGGGAGAGGCGTTTCAAAATGCATGTTTTCTCCGCTTCTCGGATGCGTAAAGGAAAGCTCCTTTGCGTGCAGGCACTGCCCCGAAAGATATGCGGCATGCGCTTTTTCGAACCGCGAATTACCGCCGCCGTATACCGTATCACCGAGCAAGGGATGCCCCGTGTGAGACATATGCACGCGGATCTGATGGGTGCGTCCGGTTTCAAGCCTGAGAGCCAGGTAGGTGATCGCGCCAAAGCGCCGAAGCACCTCGTAATGCGTGATTGCTTCGCGCGCATGCCCCTGCCCCGCGCGCAGAACCGCCATTTTCTTACGATCAACGGGGGAACGACCGATCGGAAGCTCCACCTTACCCGTGTCGCTTGAAAAGCCGCCGTTCACCAGCGCGTGATACACGCGGCGGATGTGATGTCCCTCCAGCTGCGATGCAAGCGCGCGATGCGCTTCATCGTTCTTCGCCACGACAAGAAGCCCGCTCGTATCCTTATCGATACGGTGTACGATACCGGGGCGCAGTACGCCGTTGATGCCGCTGAGACTGCCCTTGCAGTGGTAAAGAAGGGCGTTGACGAGCGTTCCCGACGGACTTCCCGGTGCGGGATGCACGACCATTCCCTTCGGCTTGTTGATGACGATAATATCCGCATCCTCGTACAGGATCGAAAGCGGAATATTCTCCGGCTCTGCCGTAAGCTCCTCGGGCTCGGGCAGAACAAGTGCATACACCTCATCCTCGCGAACGCGGTAATTCTTGTCGGTAACGGGAAGACCGTCCCGCATAACGGCGTCGTCCTCGAGCAAGCGCTGCACGGCGCTCCGGGAAAGTGCCGCCGCGGCGGCAAGGGCGGCATCGAGGCGTTTCCCCGCAAGAGAGGCATCAATCCGGATCTGCATTCTTTTTCTTCGCCTCCGCTACGATTTCAAGAACGATCGCAAGAAACATACAACACGACCCGACCGTCACGAAGCAATCGGCGAGGTTAAAAACAGCAAAATCGATAAGGCAGAAATCGAGGAAATCGACGACGTAGCCCTGCGAAACGCGCTCGATCATATTACCGATGCCGCCTGACAGAATAGCGGCAAGCGCACAGAGAAGGAGACGGGAAAGATCGGTTTTATAAAGGACATACAGAGTAATCGCCAGAATAGCGATCGTCGAAACCGACATAAAAACCCAACGCTGATCGCTGAGCGAGCCGAAGGCGGCACCCGAATTCTCCCTGTACGTAAATTGAAACACGTCGGGAATCAGGACGAAGGACGGTTTCCCCTTCAAATGCGCAACGGCAAGCCGCTTCGTCAAAACGTCAAGAAAGATCCCTGCGGCAACGAGCAAAAAGACAACGGCGCGCGACACGAGATAACGGCGCTCCTTATACGGTGCAATCGAAAATTTCATAGAACTTCCTTTCGGTAAAAAAGCCGTCGGCGCAAGGCAAAAGGCGCCGACGGATATAGGGTTAGAAGCAATCCGGCTCTCTTCGGCAATTCGTGTCCTAAAGGATCGACGAAACAATGCAAATAACGATACTGGCGGCGAGAAACGGAACGTCAATCGGCAGATTCTGAAACCATCCGCAGCGATCAAACAGGATGCGAAAGGGGATGATAAACGGCTCGGTCGCGGCGACGAGAAACATCATCGGTCTACTTTCCTCCTCAAAGAAAAAGAAGGAGAAAAGCACACGCAGAAGAAGAAAGAAGGAAAGCAGATCAAGTCCCACTGCCACCGTTCTGCACAGAATTTCCAATACGTACATAAAAACCTCGTAAGCGAAGCAAAAGATTCGGGCAATACGGCGTTATCCGCCAAGCCTCGGAGAACCTGCCGCCAAATCGAAAAAGAAATCGAAAAAGCAAGCAACGCCCGCGGAAAGCGGAAAGCCGCGATCAGCCCTGGAAGCCTCCGATGGTCTCTCTCGTAACCTGCGACTCGGCAGATGCACGGGAATTGTCATACACGTCCACGTT
>JAZLAP010000075.1:0-2733 GCA_045613265.1 Eubacteriales bacterium
CAAAAAAGGACGGAAAATTATGACGACTTTATACGGGAATGCAGTGGTCGGACACTCGGGTGGACCGACCGCCGCCATCAATGCGACGCTTTCTGGCGTGATCCGCGGTGCCAAGGCGGCAAAGGAAAAAGGCGTGATCGGCACGCTTTATGGTATGAAAAATGGTATTGAGGGGCTTCTTGCCGAGGACCTTGTTGATCTTTTTTCTGCGGTACCCGATGAAACCGCGCACAAATTGCTTGAGGGAACGCCTGCGGCGGCGCTCGGCTCCTGCCGCAAAAAGCTTCCGAAGCCGGATGGAAGCGACGATGCCGTGTATGAAAAGCTGATCGCTGTTTTTAAAAAATACAATATCCGCTATTTCTTTTACATCGGCGGTAATGATTCGATGGATACCGTCGCCAAGCTGACAAAATATACCCGTCGCGTAGGCTACGAGATGCGCGTGATGGGCGTGCCGAAGACGATCGACAATGACCTTTGCGGTACAGATCATACCCCGGGCTTCGGTTCGGCGGCAAAGTTTATCGCCACAACGGTTTCCGAGTTTATCCGCGACTGCGCCGTTTATACCCTGCCCGCAGTCACGATCGTTGAGATCATGGGGCGGGATGCCGGCTGGTTGACCGCCGCCGCCGCACTTGCCGGCGAAAACGGAGGAGGGCGACCGGACCTCATCTATTTGCCCGAGCGTTTGTTTTCGCTTGATGCATTTATGTCATCGATCAGAGAAGCATTATCGCGCCATCCTAACGTTGTGGTTGCCGTTTCCGAGGGGATCCGTTACGCTGACGGCAGATACGTCGGAGAGGGAACGCAAAGCGGCGCGACAGACGTATTCGGACATAAGTATCTTGCAGGTACCGGCAAGGCGCTTGAGATCGCCGTCAAAAATGAGATCGGTTGCAAGGTGCGCTCTGTCGAGCTGAGCCTCACGCAGCGTTGTGCCGCGCATATTGCGTCGAAGACCGATATTACGGAGTCGGTGCGCGTCGGCAAGGCGGCAGTTAATGCCGCCGTTCGCGGTGCAAGCGGAAAAATGATGTGCATCGTGCGCCGCGATACCGATACCTATGCGGTCACTACCCGTGCCGCAGGCATTGCCGCGATCGCCAACAAGGTGAAAACGGTGCCCGACGCTTACATCAATGCAGAGGGGAACGACGTGACCGAGGCATGTCTTGACTATCTCCGTCCGCTCGTCCTCGGCGAATGCCGACAAGTCTTTGAAAACGGCATTCCGAAGCACTTTGTTCTGAAATGAGGATCGGCGTATGCGCATGAGAAAAAAGAAGCACGGCGAGGAAAGGCTTCTTGCCTGTCGCGCCGTTCTGATCGAAAAAACCGAAACACCGATTGCCGATACTGTGCGTGACTTCGGGAGGATCGCACCGCTTCATCTTGAGATCGGTTGCGGAAAAGGCGGGTTTGCCTGCGGCATGGCAGAGGCACACCCCGACGTTTGTTTTTATGCAATGGAAAAGGTCGAAAACGTGATGGTGATCGCCGCCGAAAAAGCAATGGCAAGCAAGGATACACGTCCACAGGACAATCTGCGTCTCATGATCGGTGATGCCTCGGTCATTACCGAGTGGTTCATGCCGCATTCGGTGGACAGAATCTATCTTAACTTCAGTGATCCGTGGCCGAAAAAGGGTTATGCAAAACGCCGTTTGACGCACAGAAGCTTTCTTTTGTCCTACGCCGAAATTCTGAAGCCGGGTGCAACCGTCCGCATGAAGACCGACAATAGGGGTCTCTTCGAATTTACGCTTGAGGAGCTTTCGGCACTCGGCATTACTCCGCTTGCTGTCAGTTACGATCTGCACGCCTCGCCCTATAACGAAGGCAATATTATGACCGAATACGAGAAGAATTTTTCGGATCTCGGTCAGCCGATCCATTATGTGGAGTTTATTCCGCGAGCGGAAGGCTGATACCGTCAAGAAGTAAGGAAACGCCTGCGAAGAGAAGTATCTTTGCGGGCTTTTCTTTTTGCAGGACATCTTCGATATTTCCGCGGAAATATCGGGGGTCTATGAGAACCACGCGGAAATCCTCCAACAGATAGGGAACACAGGCGTTGGCGTAACTATCCTTGATGACGAGGATCGTTTCTTTCCTTTCGTCTCCCTTCGACAGTACCGCATATCCGTAATTGCCGCCCAAAAACACGTTGTACCCATCCCCTGTTTGTACGGAATCGTAACGGTAAAAGGCGAGACGTTCATTTTCTGCCGCGAAATATATATCCTTTTCATCACCGAATACGGGAACCGCTATCTCTTCCGTATCGAAATGAAGCAGACCACTTTCGCGAAATACCGAGCCGCGGAAGCCACTGACCGTATCGTAGCCTTGCGGTAGCTTTTGAGAAATATCGAGCTGCGGACAGAGCACGCGGTAAATCTTTTCAATTCCCGTTGCTGTCAGGTGATGATCGGTGTTGTAATAGTCGGTGATTGAAAGCGTGTCCGTTCCGATACTGCCGATCTCTGCGAGAAAATCAAAAATCTGTATTTTTACGGGACTTTCGTAGCCGTTTTGTGTTTGATTCAATACATCGGACGGACGGGGGATCACAACCGTATAAAGCGGAAGATCCGCATATTCCGACACTGCTTTCACGGCATCGTAAGAGCATCGTGCATTGTCAATGCCGAAGCTGTCCTCGCGCTTGATAAGCCGTCCGTCGCAGATCAACACGCCGTTCGCTTCACCGCCGAGCAGGAG
>JAZLAP010000076.1:0-9548 GCA_045613265.1 Eubacteriales bacterium
CGTATCTCGGAGCTGACGAGGATCATGACGATCTCCTTTTCCGGCTCCACGGTGATACCGAACAGCTTCTCGGCTTCGGGGGCGGCGGTGCCGCGTCCGCGGATGACGGTACCACCTCGCGCGCCGAATTCCTTTGCGGCATCCATAACGGCATCCGAAAAGCCTGCGTTGACGATGCAGAAAATCACTTCATGGCTGTATTTCATAACGGTGACCTCACTTTGTATTACTTAGAAATTGATAAATGGCAACGCCGATCGTACCGCTCATCGGCACGGAGAAGGCAATCCCCTTACCGTTTCTGACAGTGCGGAACTTTTCTTCGAGCATTTCCATTGCCGCCGCCACGCGATCCTCGCGGACCACGCTGACGATGACGGTCTTTTCGGTTTCGGTGAGTCCGAGGTAACGGCGCATTTCGGGGGCTGCAGTGCCGTGTGCCGCCAGCGACATCTGCATGTTGACCTCGAAGTTTTGCAACAGATCGAGGTAGAACTCTGCTTTGTTGCGGTCAACGACGGTGAAGAGCAGTGAAAGCCCCGTGTGGGCTTTTTTTGACTCGCGCCGAGCGGATGCACTTGCCGCCGTTTTTTTCGCCGGAGAGTGCTTTGCCCTGCGGACGGGCTTTTTGTTCATTTCTTCCATGGCTCTCTCCTTACATAAAATCAATGATCTGCTCGTCATCCGAGTCGAGAATGCGCTTCAGGGCGATCTTTTTGCGGATGTGTGCAGTGGCGACCGAGCGGAAGCCGAGGATCTGGATCGTGATGAGCGGTGTCATAGCAACAAAGGCAACGATGCCGAACGCATCTGCCATGATCTTTGCCTCGCCCTGCAGGACATAGCATGCGCCGACGGCAAAGGGGAGAATGAAGCTCGATGTTAACGGCCCGCTGGCAACGCCGCCCGAGTCAAAGGCGATCGCGGTGTAAATGCTGGGGACAAAGAAGGACAGTGCAAGCGACAAAAAGTAGCCGGGGATCAGAATATACAGGATGCTGAAATCAAAAACGATACGGAGCATTGAGAGGGCGATCGAAATGCCGACACCTACCGAGAGGGCGATCATCATTGCTTTTTGCGAAACCGCGCCGTCGGTGATGTCCGAGACCTGACGCTTCAAGACATGCACGGCAGGCTCGGCAAGCACGACCACCATGCCGAGGATAAAGCCTGCGGCGATGAGGACGGGACGCGGCTGCATGGCAAGCTGTGTTCCCATTTTGTAGCCAATGGGCATAAAACCGATCGCAACTGCCGAAAGAAATACGACGAGTCCGACAAAGGTATAGAGAATACCGACGGCGATCTTCAAAAGCATTTGCTTTGGCAGGTGCAGAACGAAAATCTGCAAAAGAATGAAGAAGAGAACGATCAGTCCGAGCGCGGGCAAGACTTCGAGAACGGTGTCAAGCAGGATCTCGGGAATGTAATGTCCGAGCTTGATCGAGTAGTCGGGTATCTCGTAGGGGAGGTTGCCGTTCGAGAAGGCACCGAGCATCATGACGGCGAGGATCGGACCAACCGAGCAGAGCGCGATGAGACCGAAGCTGTTCTCCGCCATATGCTTGCCGCCGATCGTGGCGGCGACACCGACACCGAGTGCCATGATGAAGGGAACGGTGATGGGGCCTGTGGTGACACCGCCGGAGTCAAAGGCGACCGAGAGAAAATTGTCGTTGCCGTTGGCGAGCACGAGCGCCGCCATCGCAAACAAAAGCATATAAAAGAGGAGAAGCATTTGCGAGAGCGAGGTGCGCAGGGTGATTTTCAAAATCGCCAGAACGAGAAACAGCGCAACGCCGACACCCACCGCAATAATGAGCAGAGTCGGGTTGATTGCCTTTTCAACTTGCTCGGCAAGGAGCGTAAGGTCCGGCTCCGCTACCGTGATGAGAAGTCCCATCAGAAAGGCAACGGCGACGAGGAGCAGAATGTTCTTTGACTTTGTAAGACCGGCACCGATATGCTCGCCCATCGGTGTCATGGCAAGATCGGCACCGAGGTTGAAAAGTCCGATTCCCAGGACGAGCGCCAGCGCGGAGAGCGAGAAGGCGAGGATCTCGGTTGGAGTGAAATTGACGAGCGGGGTAAAATTCAGCAAAACGACGATCAACGCAACGGGGAATACCGAGATAAATGCCTCACGGATCTTATGAAACAGAACGGTATGGGTTTTCAACACGGCATCTCCTTTACGTGTATTTTTTGATATAGTGCATCCGAAAGACGGACAAAATCCTCGCAGGATAACCGTTCGCCGCGTACCGTCTCCGAAAGACCGAGAGACGCGACGGCGTCCAAAACGGCAGCTTTGTCAACACCTGTTTTTGACGATACGGCGTTGACGAGCGTTTTGCGGCGTTGCTCAAAGGCGCCGTGCAGAACGCGGAAAAAGAGAGATTCGTCCTTGGGACAGAAGCGCTTTTCCTTGTACAGATCAATGCGCACAACCGCCGAATCGATCTTCGGGGCAGGGAGAAAGCAACCGGCAGGCACAGAAAACAGGCGCTGTGCCTTGCCGTAGTAATCGAGAACGGCGGTGATGGCACCGTAGCTTTTGCTTCCGGGGGCGGCGGTCAGACGCTCGGCAACCTCTTTTTGCACCATGACGGTGATGCTGTCAAAGGCGATGCCGGATTCGAGAAGGCGCATAAGGATCGGCGTGGTAATGTAATAGGGAAGATTGGCGGCGACCGAAACGGGGAGTCCGTCCGACTCCTTTGCAATCAGCGCGGCAAGGTCAAGCTCCATCACGTCGGCGTTTACGACCGATGCGTTCGGATAGGGGGAAAGCGTTTTCGCAAGGATCGGCAAAAGCCCCTTGTCGATTTCAACGGTGACGACCTTGCGGTAACGGAGCGCAAGCTCCTGCGTGAGGCATCCGATGCCGGGACCAATCTCGAGGATGAGACGGTCGCTTGTGTCAGCACACTCGTCGGCAATGCGCTCGGGAATCGCGCGGTTAACGAGAAAATTCTGTCCGAATTCCTTGCGAAAGGCAATATTGGCTTCGCTCATTAAAAATTTTATGACAGAAGGACTACATAAATCCATAAATACCTCTTGACAAATTGATTTTTATCTGCTATAATATGAAAGGTTTGAAAAAACTGCTGGTATGGCTCAGTTGGTAGAGCAGTTGATTCGTAATCAACAGGTCGCCGGTACGAGTCCGGCTCCCAGCTCCAGGATCCCACACTTCGGTGTGGTATTTTTTCTTTGTACAGGTGATTACGAATCCCGTTCGCGTACCGCGAACCCTTCGTAAGCCGCCCGCGTTCCGCGGCGGGGGCTCCAACAGGTCGCCGGTTCGAGCCCGGCTACCAGCTCCGGGATCCCACACTTCGGTGTGGGATTTTTTCTTTGTACAGGTGATTACGAATCCCGTTCGCGTACCGTTTTCTTTTTTGCCTACGGAGAACGGGAAAAAGCTACCTAATTATTATTATACAGGAACGCATGTGGAAAGTCAACCGCAAAAGACAACAAATTTTGAAAATGTCTTTACTTTTCTCTGTTTATCTGCTATAATAATATGCAGTAAACAGATCGCCATGAAAATATGCTTCATGAAAAGGAATTATTTATGAAAAAAACGATATCCTTGCTACTGATTATTGCAACCGTTCTTTCCTTTTCCGTGATGCTTTCCTCCTGTACGCTGATTCCGTGGGGAAATGAAGCGTCGAGCGAAAGCATTTCGGAGAACGAAAGCGAGTCTCTGCTTGAATCGACACCCACGGAGGAAGCGGCGTTCGAGATTCGCCTTACCGAGTACGACGATGTATTCAATATTCTCGGTGAAAAGGCACGCGCTTATATGAATGCCGCCGATTCCACCTCGATTGCCAAGATCGTCGAGAGGGAGGCGGGTTTCATTCCGCAGAATCAGAGCGAGTGGTATCAGCGCGATACGAAGCCGTTCCGTGCTTACCGCTTTGATAAGCCGTTGCCCGTAACGCTGGAATTTGCGCTTGCCGAGCTTGCCGACGGCGCAACACTCACCGAGGCGACCGTTTTGCTCTCCGAAAACGAGAATATGACAAATGCGGTTGCGTATACGACGAGCACCACTACGATCGATCTATACAATCTTAAGACCGATACTGCGTATTACTGGCAGGTGACTGCGCTTCTGTCGGATGGCAGCACGGCAACGAGCGAGATCGGTTGCTTCTTTACCGCCGACACGCCGCGCCTCTTGTATATTGACGGACTCTACAACGTCCGCGACATCGGCGGCTGGGAAGGGCTTGACGGGGAACGTATCCGACAGGGACTTGTTTATCGCGGCACACAGCTTGACGGATTGCACAATGAGCCGGACTTCATGCTGACCGAGGAGGGCGCAACGGCGCTTGCGCTTCTGAAAATCAAAACCGATCTCGACATGCGGGGGGATAAGCTTGCCGACTCTCCGATCGAGGGGGCTGTGCGCAAGAACTTTGCTCCCGGCTCTTACGGCAGTGCCTTTGGAAGCGGTAAATACATTTACGGACAGATGCTGAAGGAGTTTGCAAACCCCGACAACTATCCCATGTACGTTCATTGTACCTACGGTGCCGACCGCACGGGAACGCTCTTCTACATTCTTGAGGCATTGCTTGGCGTATCCGAGGAGAATTTGCTCCGCGAATATGAGCTCACGGGACTGGTGCTTGGCTCGGTCTCGCGTGAACCGATCCTGCGCCCCGATCTTCACAAGGTGTTTGACGGTCTCAACGCGTATTCCGGCGAAACGCTTGCCGAGCGTGCCGAGGCGTATTGTCTTGATGTGGGACTCACACAGGATGAAATTGATACGATCCGCGAGATCTTCCTGACGGATGCTTTGACAGAATATTAACAATCAAGCGATATGTAAACTCTTATTTACATATCGCTTGCTTTTTGCTTTGGCGGACGAAAAATGTTTCGGCAATTTCCTTGACTTTAAACATCAATTGTGATATAATTCTATATTATAAAGTGAGAATTTATGAAGGGATGAGGTGACGGTATGCATACGATCAAGGTGCCTCACAACAAGAATACACGGAAATGTCATGCGGTGACGATGCAAACGCCCGAAAAGGTTGTAGTGCCCGTATCCATGCATATCGGCGCACCGTCGCGTTTGCTTGTGAAAAGCGGCGATCGCGTGTCCATCGGGCAGCCGATCGCCGAGCCGACGGGCATGGTTTCTTCTTACATACACGCCCCCATCTCCGGGACAGTGAAATCGATCGGGAAGGCGCGTACAGCGCGCGGACACCTTGTGGATGCGGTAACGATCCTGTCGGATGGCGAGGGACGTTTTTTCAGTGAGCTGCGACCGCCGCGCGTGACCGATGCCGCCTCCTTTGTTGAGGCGATCCGCGATTCGGGTGCGGTGGGACTTGGCGGCGCGGGATTCCCGACGGCGGTAAAGCTATTGCCGGATGCGCTGTCGCGTGTGGATACCGTCATTGTAAACGGTGCCGAGTGTGAGCCGTATATTACGTCGGATACGCGGACGATGCTGGAGCGTTCAGGCGATATTGCCGAGGGTGTACAGCTTCTGCGCACCTATCTTGGAATCGATCGTATCATTGTGGCGATCGAGGATAACAAGCCCGAATGCCGCGATAAGCTGAAGCCCTTGCTTGCGGATACGGCAGAGATCAGGATGCTTGCTTCACGTTATCCGCATGGTGGCGAAAAAATGCTTGTATATCGTGTCCTGCGCCGCAAGATCCCCGAGGGCAAGCTGCCGATCGACGTTGGGGTAATCGTTCTTAACTGTACAACGCTTGCTTTTATCGCGCGTTACGTGAGGACAGGGGTTCCGCTTGTTTCCAAATGCGTGACGGTGGACGGTGATGCCGTGAGGACACCGATGAACGTTTCGGTGCCGATCGGTACGCCGATCTCCGACGTTTTTGCCTTTGCGGGAGGCTTTACCGAAGAGCCTGCCGTGGTGCTTTACGGCGGGCCTATGATGGGTATTACGGTGCCCGACCTTGACGTTCCCGTTTTGAAAAATACCAACGCCTTGCTTGCCTTCACAGGTAAAGAAGCCCGCAAGCTTGCGCCGAGTGCCTGCCTTCGTTGCGGACGTTGCGTTTCCGCCTGCCCGATGTCGCTTTCTCCGATCGCGATTGCCGAGGCGTATGAAAGGCGAGATGCAAAGGCGCTTTGTGCGCTGAAGGTCAATCTGTGTATAGAATGCGGCTGTTGTGCCTATTCCTGCCCCGCAAACCGCCGTTTGGTGCAGACGAATCAACTGGCAAAGCCCCTTGCCGCTTCCGAGGCAAGAAAAAAGGCGGAAGCGAAAGGAGGACCTCGGAAATGAAGCTGACGCTTTCTCCGTCGCCCCATCTGCATAGCGGTGCAAGTACCCGCAAGATCATGCTCGACGTATTGATCGCACTGCTTCCCGCATGTGTGGCGTCTGTTATTTTGTTCTCCCTGCGCGCGCTGTTCGTTCTGCTGGTTTCGCTTACGGCTTCTGTTTTGACCGAGCACGTTTTTTGCCTTGTGACCAAGCGGAAGACCACAGTATTCGACGGCTCCGCCGCCGTTACGGGCGTGATCCTTGCTTTGATATTGCCGTATACCGTGCCGCTCTGGCAGGTGGCGATCGGCGCAGTCGTTGCCATCGCGTTTGTGAAAATGCTGTTTGGCGGTATCGGTTCCAATTTTGCGAATCCTGCCTGTACGGCGCGTGTGATCCTTCTCGTTTCCTTCTCGTCCTCGATCGCTGCGCCGACGGCAACGCGTTTCATGACGGTGGTGGACGGGGTTGCGGGTGCGACGCCGCTTCCGCAATGGATTGCGGGAAGAACCGAAGCGCTCCCGTCGCTTCTTGACTGCGTACTCGGTAATCACGGCGGTGCGATGGGCGAAACCTGCGCCGTTGCGCTCCTTATCGGCTTTCTTTATCTTGTTTTTCGCCGCGTCGTTACGGTCGATACGCCGCTTGCTTTTATCGGCACGACCTTTGTGCTCACGCTTGCCTGCACGGGCGATGCAAAAACGGCGTTGTATGCGATTCTGACGGGCGGACTTTTATTCGGTGCTTTCTTCATGGTGACCGACTATACGACCACTCCCGTTTCGACGTGGGGAAGGATCCTGTTCGGTGTCGGGGCGGGAATTTTGACGACGGTGATCCGTCTTTATGCGGCGTTGCCCGAGGGGGTTTCCTACGCCATTCTCATTATGAATATCCTGACGCCGTTCCTCGATCGGTTGACACGGCCGCGTGCATTTGGAGGTGTGTATGACAAAGGATAAGATCGGCGTTCTCACAAACGGTATTCTGCGCGAGAATCCCGTTCTGGTGTTGGTTCTCGGCACCTGTCCGACGCTTGCCATGACGACCTCGGTTACGAAGGCTGTCGGCATGGGGCTTTGCGCTTTGTTCGTGCTTCTTTGCTCGAACGTCGTGATCTCACTTCTGCGCCGTTTGATTCCGAACGGTGTACGAATTCCCGCTTATATCGTGGTGATCGCTTGCTTTGTGACGCTGGTGAAGATGCTGTTGTCCGCCTTTTTGCCGTCCTTGTTTGCATCGCTCGGTACTTTTCTTGATCTGATCGTCGTAAACTGCATTATTCTCGGTCGCGCCGAGGTTTTTGCGTCAAAGAATAACGTTGGCGATTCGGCACTTGACGCTGTTGGTATGGGGCTTGGCTTCACGCTCGCGCTCTTTTTAATGGCGCTTGTGCGTGAACTGCTGGGAAGCGGCAGCTTCTGCGGCGTTGAGATCCCCGTTCTTTCGGACTTTGCCTTTCCGATTCTCGTGCAGCCCGCAGGCGGCTTCTTCGTGTTCGGACTTGCGATGGCACTCGTCGCGTTGCTTTCACGCGGCAAATATCCGAAAAAGAAGTCCTTTGACTGCGAGGGATGTCCGTCCTTCGGTGTCTGCGGCGGTAAAGCATGCTCTGCGACCGATGCGTCGGCGGAAAAGGAGGCGACGGTATGACCGAATACCTGATCCTTCTGTTCTTTGCCGTATTCGTAAACAACTGTGTGTTTCAGCAGACCTACGGCATTTGTCCCTTTCTCGGTGTTTCCCGAAAAAGCGGCGATGCACTCGGTATGGGCGTTGCCGTTACTTTTGTTATGCTTTCGGCAACTGCCGTTACCTTTCCCATTCGTCAATACGTTCTTGCGCCGCTCGGATTGGAGTATCTCGAAACGATCGTATTCATTCTCGTGATCGCCGTTCTGGTACAGTTGATTGAGATGGCGTTGAAGAAATACATACCTGCGCTTCACCGTGCGCTCGGTGTGTATTTGCCTCTGATCACGACCAATTGCGCCGTCCTCGGTGTTACGGTGGACAGTATCAATGCGGGCTATAGCTTCGGTGCTGCCGTTTTTTCAGCCGCAGGAAGCGGTATTGGCTTTTTGCTTGCCATGCTCCTGTTTTCGGGGGTTCGGGCACGGCTTTCGGCAACACATATTCCCGCCTCGTGGAAAGGCTTGCCCATAACGCTTGCCGCCGCCGCGATCGTCACCTTGTCCTTTGGCGGCTTTGTCGGGTTGATCGCAGTGCCTGATGCGGATGCGGCACCGCATCTGTACCATATCGCTGCGGAACGGCTGGATGCCTTCACCGATACTCCGCTCAAGATGGCGGTCTTTGCCGTTGTGCTATTGTTTGTTCTCGGTATTCTTTTGTCCTTCCTGCTTGTGCTTGCCGCTCGTTTTCTGACGGTAGAAAGCGACGGACGGCTTGAAGGACTTCGTTCCTGTTTGCCGGGTGTCAATTGCGGTGCCTGCGGTTATACGGGCTGTGACGGTTACGCAAAGGCGCTTCTTGAAGACAAAAGCCTTCCCACCAATCTTTGCGTTCCCGGCGGTGATGCTGTTTCGCGTGCGCTTTCGGATGCGCTCGGACGTGAATTCCTTGATGTGTGCCAGGTGGTCGCATCGGTTGCCTGTGATGGCAGGTGTGGTGTTTCTCCCGCGCACAACCGTTATAACGGGATCGAAAGTTGTGCTGCCGCCAAGCTTTTTTACGGCGGTCCTGCCGCCTGTTCCTTTGGTTGTATCGGCTACGGTGATTGTGCTGCCGCTTGTCCGCAGGATGCAATCTGCATCGTGGATGACGTGGCACGTGTCGACACGCGCGCCTGTATCGGTTGCGGTCTTTGCCGTGATGCCTGTCCGCAGGGGTTGATCCACTTGCTCCCCGATACGGTACGTATTGCCGTGCTGTGCTCGAGCAGCAATACCGCTGCCGAAACGCGGAAGCTTTGCAAAAACGGTTGTATTGGCTGCCGTAAGTGCGAAAAGGTCTGCGAGACGGGGGCGATCAAGGTGAAGGACAATCTTGCCACGATCGACTATTCGCTTTGTAACGGTTGCCTTGCCTGTGCGGAGGCTTGTCCGACAGGTGCGGTCGTTCCGAAGGATCATACCGGCTATCATCGAAACGACAGTCGACTTTGATTCAAGAAATCAGGAAAAAGGAGTATTTATGCAATCCTTACAATCTTCGAAGAAAATCAAAAACGGGAGACTGAAATGGATCCTGCTTTGTGTGGTCCTTGCTCTGGCGATCGCCGGCGCGC
>JAZLAP010000077.1:0-1757 GCA_045613265.1 Eubacteriales bacterium
CGATGCTGATACGATAAAAGATTTATCGCATCAGCAGAGAAGAGATAAGAGAGAAAAGATAAGAGAAAATGAAGCTTTTTGCCCCTGCAAAAAGCCACCATTTCTTTTCACTCTTCACTTTTCTCTTTTCTCTCATCGAAAATTCGTGTCTTATATCCCATACACATCGTGGACGCGATGTTGATTGTATAAAAATTTTATAAGCTTATTCTTCATCTAACGAAAAGGAAACGGTAATGTTAAAGCGATTTATTTCATACTACAGACCGCATAAAAGGATATTTTTTCTCGACATGCTCGCATCGCTTGCCATATCGGTGTTGGGAATTTTTTATCCATATATGACACAAACGATGCTGAATGATCTGATTCCGAACAAGAAGTATCAGATGATTATTGTTTTTGGCGTATCGATGCTTCTGCTTTATTTTATCCGCATGCTTCTTGAATTTTTCATTCAGTATTACGGGCATGTCATGGGTGTCAGAATGCAGGCGCATATGCGGCGTGATCTTTTTGCGCATCTCGAAACGCTGCCGTTTTCCTATTATGACGACCATGAAACGGGAAAGCTCATGTCGCGCATGACGAACGATCTCATGAACGTGAGTGAGCTTGCGCACCACGGTCCCGAAAATATCATCATTTCGACACTTTCAGTGGCGATTTCCTTTATTTATCTGTATGCCTTCGTGAATCCCTATCTTGCACTTATTATTCTCGGTTGCGTGCCGATCCTGTTTTTCGTTGCCTGTAAATTGCGCGGCAGAATGGATGCCGCCTTCACGAAAAGCCGTAAGGCGGTCGCCGAGATCAATGCGGCGTGCGAAAGCAGCATTTCGGGCATCCGCGTAACGAAGGCGTTTACCAATGCCGAAAAGGAGAAGGAAAAGTTCGAAAAGGGAAACCAAATGTTTTGCAGTGCGCGCAAGGAAGCCTACAAAACGATGGCGATCTTCCACTCCTCGACCGCCTTTATCACCAATGTTTTTAACGTGATCGTTTTGATCGCAGGCGGTATCTTTCTCTACAAGGATTGGATCGACTTTGGTGATTATTCCGCTTTCATCGTATCGGTCAATCTGTTCATCAGTCCTGTTCTGACCTTCGTGGGCTTTATCGAGCAGTTTCAGGACGGTGCAACCGGCTTCCGCCGCTTCCTTGAGGTTATGGATGCCGAGGGAGAGACCGACGGTTCCGATGCCGTAACGCTTACCGATGTCGAGGGACATATCCGTCTTGAGGATGTTTCCTGCGCCTATGACGAAAAACAGCCTGTTATCGAACATCTTTCGCTCGACGTAAGGAAGGGAATGACGTATGCGCTCGTTGGGCCGTCGGGTGGTGGCAAAACCACCGTATGCCACCTGATTCCGCGCTTTTATCCCTTGACGGGCGGCAGGATTACCATCGACGGTAAGGATATCACCGCCGTCACGCGCGACTCGCTCCGTAAAAGCATCGGCATCGTTCAGCAGGACGTGTATCTGTTCAACGCTTCGATCCGTGAAAATATTCTCTACGGTCGCCTTGATGCCACCGAGGATGAGATCATCGAGGCGGCAAAGCGTGCCAATATCCATGATTACGTCATGTCGCTCCCGAACGGCTATGATACCGAGATCGGTGAGCGCGGCGTGCGTCTTTCGGGCGGACAGAAGCAACGTCTTTCAATTGCGCGCGTGTTTCTCAAAAACCCGCCGATCCTTATTCTTGACGAGGCAACGAGTGCGCTTGACAATACAACGGAGATCCTG
>JAZLAP010000078.1:0-3715 GCA_045613265.1 Eubacteriales bacterium
TTAAAACCTTCTTTAGAGTTGCTTTATCTTAGCTTCTCTTACTTTTTGAGTTCTCAATGTGTTTCCATTAACGAGATTCCTTCGCACCTTTCAGTGCTCGAAATTTCAATTTGTTCAATTTTCAAAGATCGATAGTGCCGCGCACTTGCGCAACCTTCAGTATTATACTACAAGGTTTTGCTTTTGTCAATAGGTTTTCGAAAACTTTTTTAATTTTTTTCGAAGTCCCCGAAGCCGAAGCTTCTTTTCTTGCGAGGCTTATGTAGTATATCACTTTTCAACGCATTTGTCAACAGTTTTTTGCAATTTTTTTCGATTTTTTTTATTTTTTTCGCGAGTTCTGCCGACAATTAAAAAGCTATTGTTGTTCTTTTCGCGCATATTGTGTCATCTCCTCCCAAAAACACTACCTATAGTGTTTTCAAAAAATCAATTCTTGCCATCAAAAACGCGATTAAAGTACGCGAGGAGAGGAAATGCTATGTTTATATGTAACGCAAACGGAAGGAACGAGCTGTGGCTGCCATATTGATTCGTACGGTTATCATTTATATTTTTCTTTCGGTCGTACTGAAAGTGCTGGGAAAACGACAGGTGGGAGAGCTTGAAGTGTCCGAGCTCGTGTCCACGCTTATTTTGTCCGAAGTGGCAGCACTACCACTTTCAGATCCCGATATTCCTCTGCTCTACGCTATGATACCCATCCTCATTCTGCTGTCAATTGAGATCTCTCTCACCTTTTTAAAAAACAAATCAAAGATCTTGAAGCGTATACTCGAATCCCGCCCCAACTTTCTCATCGATAAGGGTAAACTGTGCGAGGACGAGCTGTCACGTGTACGCATATCGCTTGACGAGCTGCTCGGTGAATTGCGTCTGAAGGGCGTTGCAGACATAGACGATGTATATTATGCTGTTCTGGAGCAAAACGGTCAGCTTTCGGTAATATTAAAAAAGGAAAACGAACCGATCACGCCAAGAATGCTCAACCTCAAAAGCACCGAGAGCGGCATTGCGCACCCTTTGATCCTCGACGGCGACATATGTACCGAAAATCTGAAGCGCATACAAAAAAATGAGGAATGGCTCGTCGAAGAATGCAAGCGCGAGGGGTTGCGTACAAAAGACATTTTTTTATGCACATTCGATGACAGCGGCAAACTATCTATAATAAAAAGGAAAAAAGAATGAAAAGCTTTATCGTTTCTCTTGTGCTCCTGTTCGGTATCATTGCAGGCGTTACACTGTTGTCGCTTCGGAATCTGCGTGCCGTAGGCAACTTTCAAAACGACCTGATCACATTTACCGACTGCTACCTTTTTCTGTCGGACGAGGAAGCAAGGAACAGATTTTTCACAATCGTCGAAACGTGGAAAGAGGAAAGCCCCCGTCTTGCTTACAGTGTAAACAGACGGGAGCTTGCTGATATTGATGCCGTGATCTACGAGGCGATCGGCGCGCAGGAAGGCGGCGACAAAGCACTTTTTCTGTCTGCAATGCGCACGCTGGAAGCGCGGATACAAGAACTGTACGAGCTTGTCGGCGTGCATATCGAAAACATCACGTAAAGGGGTGCTTGGACGCATCGTAAAAGCCTGTGCGAAGGATGCTGTAATACTCCTTATCTTTTTCGCCTGTAAAAATGTCTTGCGTATGCGAAAGCGCACGAAACAGGTAGTCGGGATTTAAAAAGGATGCTCCCTCTACGCGAAGCATAACCGAAATTTCCACGTGATCCCCGACGTTCCTGACCGAAAGCGTTTCAATCAGGGGAGAAATATCGGTATCTTTTTCGCCCGTCTTGGTTTTTTTCAAAACCGGGAGCGGTCGCCGTGAAAGCACCTCAGCGATACGCGCCGCAAGGGAATCGTCTGTGTTTGGACGAAAGAATGCCATTTCATAAGAAACAAAGGCAATATCGCGTGTCTTTGTTTCTGCCATGTACAGCTTGGAAACGGCAAGCTCGGACGGAAGATTAAGGTTGAGTGCCTCCATAGCGAGGTCGAGGTGTATGGGATGCGTAATACGAACATCCATAATCTCAACCCGACTCTCTACGCCGACGGAGAGCGGTGCAGCAAACGAAAGGCGCGGAATAGGATTAAAGCCCTCACTGTATGCTACGGGAATATGCGACCGAATGATGACGCGTGTCATGGTACGCATGAGATCGAGGTGAGAGATGTACTGTAACTTCCCCGTTTTTTGAAAAACAACGCGAAGCGTCTTCGGTTGAATAAACGGTGTTTCGGATGCAATCATTTGCACCATCGGTTGACACCCCCCAGCTGATTTGCGCCGCATCCGTTGCAATGTTCGGCACAGGACGGCGTTGTTTTTTCCTCATACGCCTTTTGGCGCTCACGAAGAAGATATGCCTTTGTAACACCGCAATCAATGATATCCCACGGCAAAATCTCGTCAAGACCGAAGGCGCGATTGGCGTAAAAGCTCATATCGAGTCCAAGGCGGTCAAAGATTTTCACCCAACGGTCGTAGTCAAAGAATTCGGTCCACGCCTCGAACATCATTCCCTCCTCGGCCGCAGCGCGGATCGCAGGGGCAAGGCGACGGTCACCCCGCGCAAGAACCGCTTCGATTCTTGACACCTTGGCATCGTGATAATGATACTTGATCTTTTTGTCGGTGATGCAGTCCCGAAGATACATTTGCTTTCCTTCCAGTAGCTCAAGGCTGTCCTGCGCCTCCCACTGAAAGGGCGTGAACGGCTTTGGAATAAAGCACGAAACGCTCACGGTAACAGTGATCCCGCGTGCGCGGTTTCGCTTCTCGCACTGATAATACGCATGCACAACCTTCTTCGCAAGATCAGCGATCCCTGCAACGTCATCCATGGTTTCGGTGGGGAGGCCCTGCATAAAGTACAGCTTGACCGCATTCTTTCCCGCTCCATAAGCAATCCCAACAGCGTTCAGAAGATCCTCCTCGGTCACGTTTTTATTGATCACGTCACGAAGTCTTTGCGTTCCTGCCTCGGGCGCAAATGTAAGACCGCCCGTTCGTACCGAGGAAACACGCTCCATAAGCTCCTGGCTGAAGCTGTCGATACGAAGCGACGGAAGCGAGAGACTGACCTTTTCACCATCGGTCCAGGAAAGAAGCTTATCGGTCAATTCGGGCAGACGTGAATAGTCGCTGATCGAGAGCGAGATCAGCGAGATCTCGTCATAACCTGAATGGTCGTACACAGCGCGCGCCTGCTGACAAAGCAGGTCGGGGCTTTTTTCGCGGATCGGTCGGTAGACCATCCCCGCCTGACAAAAGCGACAGCCGCGGATACATCCACGGTACACCTCGAGGAGCACGCGGTCATGAACCGTTTCGATATACGGCATTACAAATTTATCGGGAAAGGGGGCTTTGTCCATGTCGGCAACAATACGCTTTTTTACTCTTGCAGGAACGTCGGAATAACGCGGCGTATACGAAGCGATGGTCCCATCAGAATGATAGGCAACCTCATACAGAGACGGAACGTAGAATCCCTCGATATGCGCGGCGCGGCGCAAAAAAGCGTCACGCGTATAGCTGCCGTCCGCCTTCATTTCCTCATAAAGACGACACAGCTCGGGGAGTGCCTCTTCGCCCTCTCCGATCGAGAAAATATCAAAGAAATCGGCAATCGGCTCAGCGTTATAAGCACAGGGACCGCCGCCTAGAATGATCGGATCGCTTTCCGATCGCTCATCGTGCG
>JAZLAP010000079.1:0-13053 GCA_045613265.1 Eubacteriales bacterium
GACAACAAGTCGCTCACCAACCGTCCCGATCTTTGGGGACATTACGGTATTGCACGCGAATTTGCGACCTTGACCGGTCGTCCGCTTCTCCCTGCAAAATCGGTGGAGCTTTCGGCATACGCCGAGCTTCCCGCAGTTCCCGTCGAGGTGCGCGACTCGCTCTGCTTCCGTTATTCCGCTATCAAGGTCGAGAACATCACGGTACACAAGAGTCCTGTCAACATGCGTATCCGTCTCCATTACTGCGGCAGCCGTGCCATCAATCTGCTTGCCGACCTGACGAATTACGTCATGATGGAGCAGGGGCAGCCGATGCATGCCTTTGATCTGCGCCGTGTGGATGCGATCGAGGTACAGCGTTACGATGCGCCGTTTGATTTTGAAACGCTCGACGGCAACACCCGTCACATCGACGAAAATATGCTCATGATCTGCTCGCACGGAACGCCCGTTGCGGTTGCCGGTGTCATGGGCGGTCTCAAATCCGAAATTGAAGATGATACCACCTCGCTCTTACTCGAAAGTGCCTGCTTTGATGGTGTTTCGATCCGCAAGACCTCGGCGCGTCTCGGACTGCGTACCGATGCCAGCATCCGCTACGAGAAGTTCCTCGACCCCGAGCTTGTACACAAGGCAAGCGCACGCTTCCTTGCACTTCTTCTTGACATTGATGCCGATGCGCGCGTGATCTCCTCCTTCACCGATTGCTACGTAAAGAAATATGACGAAATTGTTCTTACGTTGGACAAGGCGTACATCGACCGTTACACGGGCATTAACATCCCGATGGAGACGGCGGTTACCACACTCTCGGCTCTCGGTTTCGGCGTTGCACGCAATGCTGATCGTCTGACTGTCACAGTTCCCACGTGGCGTGCCACCAAGGACGTTACCATTAAGGCGGATCTGATCGAAGAGATCACCCGTATTTACGGCTACGATAATTTTGAGATCTCGACGACCAAGAGTCCGCTTGTTCCGATCCGCAAGCCGCTCCGCAAGTACGCCGAGGATACCGCAAAGGATATTCTCGTTTCGGCATGGCATCTCCACGAGGTACATTCTTATATCTGGTGCGATGCCGCAAAATACAAAAACATCGGCATCGAGCTTCCCGACAACGTAAAGGTCATCAATGCGCAGACACCCGAGCATGCTATGCTCCGCCGCTCGATGATTCCGACACTCTTCACCTTCCTTGTTGAAAACAAGGATTTCGACGAGGAATACGGCATTTTTGAGATCGGACACACGGTGAACGGACTGCGTGCCGACAAGACCTGTGACGAGCGTAAAAAGCTCGGCATCGTGCTGTACGACCGCAACGCAAGCGAGGAGGAGGTTTATCTCCGCGCGCGCGATATGGCGGCAACACTCGTCGAAACGCTGCTGCATACCGAGGCGAACTTTACGCCCGCAAACGGTACGGTTGACGAAAGCTGGCAGCATCCCGTCAATACGGCGTGGGTGACCGTGAACGGCAACAAGATCGGTGCGATCGGCGTGCCGCATCCGTCGGCTAAGATGAGGCTCGACAAGAAGGCGGGCATCGCCTTCCTTGAAATCGACATGGACGATCTTGCTTCCTGCGGAAAAACGGCGATCAAGTATGACGAGCCGTCGCGTTTCCCTGCCATCACGATCGACCTCTCCTTCCTCGCTGACCCCGCAAGCATCGATTTCATTGCGCTCCGTACAAAGCTCTTTGCCATTGGCGGCGCACTGCTCCGCGACGTTTCGGTGATCGACGTATTCGACAGTGAAAAGGGCAACGAAAGCGTTACCTTCCGATTTGCCTTTACCTCGAACGAGCGCACGCTCACGAAAACCGAGCTTACACCGATCTGCGATGCGATCCTTGCTGAGATGCAATCGCTCGGCTATGCGCAAAAGATGTAAGCGGCGCTTCTATGAAAATAATGAAAGCCAAGGGATATTTTCCCTTGGCTTTCATTATTCTTGCACGTTTATTTGGAGAAAAAGATATAACTGCGGTCGATGGGAGCGTTTTCACCGAGAAAAGCGGGGCGTGCCTCGGTGTAAGGTTGAAAAAAGGCGGGAAAATCAATGCCGTCGCTAAAAAAGGCTCCGTAATTCATCGAAACGAAGACGATATAGCTTTCAACACCTGCCGCTGACGATTCCATCACACGCCACTGCCACGGTGAGCCGGTGGCCGAATGGTCGCGGCGTTCTCTTCCGTCCTCGTCGAGCGTCATTTCCACAGTAGAATCGTTAAGCGGAACAAAAGGCTTAAAGCCGAGACCATACGTGACCATGCGCGTATAGGCGCGTGAAAAATGTCCTGTTTGGATCAGGGGCTTATCAAGGAATTGGTCGATCGTATTGTAGTGGCTATGCCCCGCAAGCAAGGCGCGCACCTTCTCGTGAGCGCAAAGAGCCTTCATATTTTCCTTCGGGAAGGGGTAATGCGAAACGACGTATGCCTCTCGCACGGTATCACCTGAAAGATATGCGGTCACATCCGAAAGAAAGGCATCGGGAATATCCATAGCAGTGGTCTCAAGCGTCGTCTCCATGCGCGGCCCTGCATAGGAATCCACGCAGATATAGGCGACGTCGCCGACCTCTAAAACGTAGTTGTTTTCATAGCCAAAGACGTTTTTAAAGTTGTCACCGTAGAGCGCGTCATGGCTTGCGTTGACGTAGAAGCAAGGAATATTCTCGCGTTCAAGGCGCGACATATAGGTGTCCTTCCAGGCTCTTACCACGGCGGTTTCTTCCTCGTCCGAAAAGTCGGCACTTCCCTTCTCGGCGCGTTTCAGAAGAAGATCGTGGTTTGCGGATACGGTATCACCGACGAAGACGACGGCGTCGTAGCTACGGTCGGTGTTATATTCCTCGATCAGCCTGTCGATCATGATTGCGGTGCGCTCCACGTCGCTATAGCCACCGACACCGCCGAAGGAGCCGTAATGCGCGTCGGAGAGAAAGATCACGCGCCCTTCGCTTATACTCCGCGTTTTGGAATGTACGGGAATGGAGAACACGGTCATCGGTTCAGTCCTCCTTCGCAAAGAATTTATAGCTGCGGTCAACGGGAGCGTCGTCACCGAGGAAGGACGGGCGTGCCTCGGTATAGGGCTGGGTAAAGGCATCCCACCAAATGCCGTCGGTCGTGAACCTTTTGTATTCAACTTCGGGGAAAACAAGGTAGGATTCGGTGCCCGCTTCGGTCGTTTCCATCACGCGCCATTGCCACGGCGAGCCTGATGCCGAGTAGTCCTTGCGATTTTCGCGTCCGTCCTCGTCGGTCGTTGTTCCGACGACCGCGTCATTCAGCGGCGTAAAGGGCTTGAAGCCAAGTCCTTGCGTGATCATTTTCGTGTAAGCGCGCGAAAAATGTCCCGTTTGCAGGAGCGGCTTACTCCAATAGCTCTGTACCATATTATAGTGCGTGTGTCCTGCGATCGTGCCGCGCACCTTGCTATGCTGTGTCAGCACCTTGAGGTTTTCACCGTTGCTCGGGTTGTGCGAGACCATGTAGGCTTCCTTAATATATTCGTGCTCAAGCAAACGCATGCATTCGTTATAGAAATCCTCGGGAATATCCGATGCAGTTGTTTCATAGGTAGGAGCTTTGCGTTCGCCCGCATAGGTATCGCAGACGATGTATGCGGTTCTGCCGGACAGAATCACATAGTTGCTTCCGTAGTCAAAAACCGACTCGAAATTTCCGCCGTAGAGCGCATCGTGACTGGCATTAACGTAGAAGCAAGGGATTCCTGCCGCTTCAAGGCGCGCCATATAGGTTTCCTTCCAATGAAGAACACGCTCGATCTCCTCGTAATCGGTGAAATTGGCGTTGCCCGTTTCCTTAACAATCTTCTTCAGATACTCGTTTGCACTGACGGTATCGCCGACGAACACGACGGCATCGTAGCTGTTTTCGGTGTTGAATTCTGTAATCAGCCTGTCGACCATGATATCCTGGCGCTCAGCATCGGTATAGCCGCCAACACCGCTAAAAGAGTCAAAATGCGCGTCGGAAAGAAAGAGCACTCTGCCCTCATACTCGCCGCGTGTCTCAGAATGTACGTCAAGCACAAAAATCTCAAGGTCGTATTCATCGTCGTAAAAAGTGGGAATTTCTTCATCGGGAGTGTTTACCGAATCGGACACAAATTCGGATTCGCTTTGCGATTCAGCGTCGGACTTGCTTTGCGATCCCTGTTCATCAGAGGCGGAACAAGCGGTGAATAAAAGAAGAAAAAAGCAGAGAAAAAGTCCAAATATTTTTTTCATACCGGTAGTCTCCTTACTTTTAATATATTCATTATACAACATAATTATCAATTTGTAAATGTGTTATCATAATATTTTTTGCATTACGATAAAAAACATCCGATCGCCCCAAGGAGCGATCGGATGTTTTGCAATTAATTTTGAACAAGAGGAATCTCGGTCAGCATACCTGCTGCATGGTTGAAATAGTTACCTGCGGTTCTATTGACCGTCACGGTATACTCACCTGCGGCGAGATAAATCATAAAGAGATCCATATACGTGTTTGCCGTCGCACTCGAACCGTCGAGCAAGCGGTCAGGATACTTGGCATTCAACTGCTTCACCATATCGGGAAGCGTGTCAAGATCAATGATGGTCTCGTTGCCCTCCGCATCGGTAAAGGTGTAGGTCACCTTCAGCGAGACTTCTGCGACCATCAGTGCCGACATCGTGTAAAGACCGCTCTTTTCTACGGTAAGCGTCATCGTGTGCGAGGACTTACCGCTCGAGCCGCCGACGATCTGCTGGAGATTCTTCGCGTAGATGACGTCGGGTGCCTTTGCTTCGAAGATGAAGCGACCTCCGGTCATAACGTCGATGTTAGCTGCCTCTGCCTTCAGCGAGATTGTATTCTCACCTGCTACAAGGTAAAGCATAAAGCCATACTTCTGATAGCCGTCTGCGTTCGGCGTATCGGCTACCCAACGGTTCTTCGAGGAAACACCGTTTACGGTTGCCGTAATATAGCTCTTTGCCGAAAGCACATACTTCGCTTCAAAGTAATACATGCCTGCGGTTGCGACGTTGACCTTAACGGTCGCCGTCTTACCGCTTGCGGTAATGGCATCGGCACCGACTACGATATCCTCTACCGTAGGCGTTTCGATCTTTGCGAGGATAAAGGTTTCACCCTTGCCGTCACAATGGATGCAACGAAGCTCGGCTCTGCCGGTCGCTTCGGCGGTAGGCTGAGAAATGATGATGCAATTGGTGTAAACGTGAAGAGAAGCATCTGCGGGAATCACGACGATGCTTGCGGGATCGATCGCATCGCAGACCGTGCAGTGGTAGGACTTCTGTCCGTCAACGTTACAGGTGTTGTTCCTATCCATGGTATACTCGGTTGCGTAACTATGACCGAGCTTGTCGAGGAAGCGGATCGATCCTGCGATGATATCGTCACAGTGCTTGCAGTGGAGCTGCTCCCAACCAACCGAGGTACAGCCGGGCTCGCGCTCTACCGTGTACACGTCGTTTGCAACGTGACCGATTGCGGGGATCACTTCGGTATTCTGAGGATCGCGCGCGCCGCACATAGCGCAGACCATAGCATTGTAACCGTCGGTCGTACAGGTTGCTGCAACCGACTCGTTCTTCGTGTACTCGTGCTCATGCTCACCCATCGTCAGCATAAACGCGGATACCGTCGTATAAAGGTTATTGCCTGCGGTAGCGATCAGCGTATAATTCTCGCCCGCCTTCAGGTTCACGGTCATGATGTTATTCACGAAATGCGCGGTTTCGGAGCCATCGGTGAGAACACCACCATACGAAATCTTGAAACCGTCGACACTTGCAACACTGCGACCAACCGAATCAATGATATTCACGTTAACGTAGGTACCCATCAAAAGTCCGGAGAGAACGTAGGGACCGTCCTTCTCTACCGTTATGTTACGGTAAACGAGCTCGGTCTTCGTACCTGCCTGACCGCGGAGAAGCTTGATGCCGTAAGTAGAGTTTTCGCTGGTGCTACCGGTTCTCTGCGCCTGATATTCCGCCTTGCTTCCGTACTGTGCGTAGATCGCATCTATATCGTAGCCGTTGACGCCATTGATATAGCCGCGAGTCGTAGCGGAAGGCTTTTCGGCAACGCGCGTGAGGCGGATGTTTTTGATGTCAATGGTCAAATTACCGTAGTTGATGCAGCAGTATATCTCATTCATACCGCTATTCAGAAGAACACAGTACGCATACTTCGAGAAGACACCGTTCTTGGTTGCACCGATATCCTTGTCGCGGTTTGCGGAATAGATACCGGGGAATGCGGAGCTGGAAACGTAAACGGTGTTCTTTGAACCGCTGAAGTTACCTGCAAGCTCCATCATGTATACGCCGCCGTCGGGCACGTTGACGGAGATCGTAATGGGCGACTTTGCATCGAGCGTCTTGTTGACGGCAACGGTAACGGCGGCACCGGAATCAGTACCGCGTGCAACCGACATCACAGCATCCCCCGAGGCACCGTTTGCCGAACGAAGTGTCATGAAGGAAACCTTGGATGCATTAGCGGCATCCGTACCGCTTACGGAAACGGTGTATTCACCAACTGCGAGATTGACCGATCCAACGGTAGCGAAGCCGAGGAAGTTAGCGCTTGCGCCAACCGTGGCATATTCTTCGGAAGAGGGATCGAGAGTCGCGTTATAAACGCTGTTACCATTCTTATCATAAACGGCAATTTCCACTGCCGCGCCGGCAAACATACCGCCGAGCTCGTAGCTGCCTGCCCCGGCAACCGAAACGGTGTAGTTCAGCTTATCCTTGCCGTAAAGCGTTGCGGCGAAGGTGGTGTCATCGATCTGAGGACCGAGGTCAGAGCCTTGCGCGGTTTTGGTGGAAAGCATGAAGTAATCGGGAGCCAGATATACGGGTGCCATCTTGATACCCGTCAGCGTAGCATTGCTGCCCGCCGTAAACTGAATGAAGTTTTCACCCTTCTTCAGATAAACGTACACGCCGTAATTGCTGTATCCGTCATCTGCACGCTCCCAGCCGTAGGAGAAGTCCGCGTTGGCGTTGACGATGCCGGTGCCGTCGATACCGCCCTGCACGAGAGAGGCGTTCATAACGGTAAAGTCCTGTTCACCGGACTTACCTGCGTAACGGATGCAGTACACGCCTGCCTTTTCTACGTTAGCAAGAAGATATACGAAGTTGCCGGTACCTGCATTAAGAGTCAAAATGCCGTTTTCGAATGCAGAAGCGCCGGTCGGGAAGAGTGTGTCCTCCTTGAAGAGGTCGGTCTCGCCTTGATTCAGAACAAGCGTCGTGCTACCGGACACAACGGGCTTCTTTGCAACCGGAGCTTCATCGACGGGAACGAGACGGAAGGCAATAATATTGATCCATTTTGCCGTATCCATCACAAGCGTCTGCTTGCCCGCCTTGAGCGAAAGTGCTCCGAGGCTGACGAAGCCAACCGAGGTAGAGCCCTCCGCCGGTGCCGGTGTTACCGACTTGGAAAGGAGCGTGGTCTTATCAATCTTGATGGTAAGCTTGTTGTTGCTGACCGTTGCCGCAAGCATCTGAACCTCATAATCGCCCGTCTTCGGAACGTCCACGGTGTAGGAGATCTTACCGCCGTCGCGGACGAAGAGACCTGTGGACACATTACCCTGTGACGCCGTCGAATTGGGGTAGGTCGGTACAACGCCGTTCTCGTTCGAGAATACGGTCAAGGTGTTTTCGGTATCGGCAGCAACCATGTCCATACGGAACGAATAGATACCGAGTGCAAAGTACGCGCCACCCGTAATGGAGAGACGGATGCGGTTTTCGCCTGTCTTCAAGTAGGTGTAAGCAACGTATTCGGAATAACCGCCGCGGAAGGCATCTGCGGTAATACAGTATTCATTCTCGGAATGGTTTGCGGCACCGTTCGTTTCGCCAAGGTGGCGCATAGAGGTGATGTAGCCGTTCAGGTTGGATACCGAGAAATTCTTAAGCGTGATATAGTCTACGCGGCCGCCGAGGTCGTTTGCCTTTATGGTAAGACCGTAAACGCCTGCCTGCTCACAGGGAACGGTAAACTCAACGTATCCCTTCGCACTTGCGGGTATGTAGAGCGTCATGCCATCCTTCAGGATCTTGGCAGTTCCCGACAGTGTAAGCGACTCGGATGCACCGAAGAATTCATACGAGGGATCGGCTTCAAGGTAAGCATTCTCGCCGCTTGCGCTCTCGCCGCGGCAGGAAACGAGGACTTTCTTTGAAATCGCGCCGTTTGCGTTCAGTGCTGCAAACGCCTCTTCGGTGCCGTAAAAATCGACCTCTGCGAGAGCAGTAAGTCCCGAAACGGCACTTGCGGGAAGCGTAGTAAGGCTTGCGGGGATGGTGAGCAACGTCATATTGTTGGTGGTCATTGCGTTCTCGCCAACTGCAGTGACGCCTGCGGGAATTTCATAGAAGGGGCGGGGAGAACCGATCGGATACAGAAGAAGCGTCGTCATATCCTTAGCGAACAGAACGCCGCTATCGGTAGTAAACACAGCGTTCCCGGCTTCCACACGGAAATTGTAGAGAGAGGTACAACCGAGGAAGGCTTCGGGATCGACCGAGGTGATATCCTTGCCGATCACAACGAGAGAGACATGCTTTGCATACTCTGCATACGGAACGTCATCTTTCGATGCGTAATCGGTCATAGCGCCCGAGCCGGAAAGTGTCAGAACGCCGTCGGTCGTAAGCGTATACGTCACGTTTTCGCCCACGCTGCCGGTCAAGGGATCGTCCGGTGGCTGAGGCGGCGGATTCGTTTCACCGCACGAAACAGCCGTAAGCACCGTCAGTGCAAGCACGGCAACGAGGGAAAGGAGTTTTAGCAGTTTCTTCGTCATGTTTTTCACTGTGATTTCCTACCTTAAAAGAATTACTTGTTTTGCTTTGATACGGTCGATGCTTCGACTTATACCTTTATAGAGGTATTTTATCATAACGGCGACGGATTGTCAATCGGTTTTCACAAAAATATTTTCTTCTGCTTCTCTTTTCTTGGCGTTTTGGCAAAAACTTTACGAAAAATTCACGCTTTTGGAAAAAAGCACGGCTTCTTTCTTGATTTTTTCAAACAAATATGCTATAATGCCGTATGAAAGATCCGTCTGTACGACATACAGACGTCAGAACCGATGAAGGAAGGACACAGCTATGCAATTATTGTATGCCGAGCTTGGTGCGATCATCAATCTTGTCGCCATTATCGCAGGCGGCGGGATCGGTCTGCTCTTCAAGCGCGGAATCTCCGAGCGCATTCGCGATGCCTTGATGAAGGCCATGTTTCTCGCCGTTGTTTTCATCGGCATTACCGGACTTTCGAAGGGCGAAAATGCGCTTATTACCATTCTTTCGATGGGTATCGGCGCGGTTATCGGCGAAGCCATCGACATTGACAGGCAGTTGAACCGCTTCGCTGCCTTTCTGCAGAGCAAGCTTTCTGAAAAATCAAGTGCCGACACCGACGGAAGCGCAAAGAACCGTTTTGTCGAAGGCTTTGTCAGTTGTACCATGATCTTTGCGGTGGGAGCAATGGCGATCGTCGGTTCCTTTGAAAGCGCAACGGGAAGCCACGGCATCCTGGCCTCAAAGTCGCTTATCGACGCCGTGACCTGTTGCATGCTTGCAACGACGCTCGGTGTCGGATGCCTTATATCTGCCCTCCCGGTGGCGCTTTATGAGGGCATGCTCATTGCGATTTTTTACGCCGTGGGAAGTGCGCTTCCAACGGCAACGCTAAACGAGATCGCCTGTGTCGGCTCGATCCTCATCGTAGCACTCGGTCTGAATCTCCTCGGGATCACCAAAATCAAGGTAGCGAATCTGATCCCCGCAATGTTTTTGCCGATTCTTCTCTGCCTCATTCCTTGGGCAAGCTTTATGTAACGTTACATAAACAAAAAGGTAAAAAGGCAGAATGCCGATCCTACAAGGCAGAAAAATTCATCAAAAAAGAGCCGTGCGAGCGAACTGCTCGCACGGTTCTTTTTTTAAACGCCGCTATAGGCGGAGAAGCCTCCGTCAACCGGAATCACGGTGCCCGTGACGAAGCCGCTTGCGCGGTCGTCCGCAAGCCAGAGAAGACAGCCGATCAGATCCGAGATCTCGCCGAATTTCTTCATCGGCGTTGCCGCGAGGATCTTGCCTGTCCGCGCGGTGGGCGTACCGTCGGGACCGAACAGGAGCGAGCGGTTCTGGTTGGTAACGAAGAAGCCGGGGGCAATGGCGTTACAACGGATGTTGCAGGGCGCAAAATGCACGGCGAGCCATTGCGTGAAGTTGGAAATACCCGCCTTCGCCGCCGAGTATGCCGGAATTTTGGTGAGCGGACGGAAAGCGTTCATCGACGAAATATTGATAATGTTGCCGCCCGTCTTCACCATATCCTCGGCAAACACCTGTGTTGTCAGAAACGCCGAGGTAATATTGAGGTCGAACACGAATTTAAGACCGCTTTCCTCCAGTGCAAAGAAATCCTTCAGGCCCTCGCTGTCGGGAGACATTGTTTCATTGTCGGTCGATGCGCGGGGATTGTTACCGCCCGCGCCGTTGATCAGAAAATTAACGCTTCCCCATTTTTCGTTGATCGCGATCTTTGCCGCTCTGATGCTCTCCTTATCAAGGCAGTTACAAGCAACCGCCATCGCGTTTTCTCCGATCTCATCGGCGTATTGCTTTGCCGCCTCAAAATTGATATCAAGGAGTGCGACCTTCGCACCGTTTTCGGCAAGTGCCTTTGCAAAGGCACTGCAAATGATACCGCCTGCACCGGTCACGGCAACGATCTTATTTTCAAGATTAACGGAAAAAGGTGTCATATACAATTCCTCTCCTTTTATTTTGATTTGGCGACTGCCTCAAAGAGTCCCGACAGATAAGCGGCGCCGAGCGCGCGGTCAAACAGACCGTAACCGGGCTTTGCATCCTCTCCGAAGATGTTTCTGCCGTGATCGGGGCGAACGTAGCCGTCAAAGCCGTTATCAACAAGCGCCTTGACGATCGCATAGATGTCCACGTTGCCGCAATGTGTCATATGGCCGTTTTCATAAAAATCGAGACCGTCGGTATAAGCGAGCTGGCGGAGATGGGCAAAATAGATGCGGTCTGCATATTTCGCCGCCATAGCGGGAAGACGATTCTCGCGCCCTGCGCCCAGACTTCCCGTACAGAAGGTGATACCGTTATGCTTATTGGGCACAGCGGCAAACAAACCATCATAGTCGGCTTCCTTGCAGATGATACGCGGAAGTCCGAACATATCCCACGGCGGATCATCGGGGTGGATCGCCATATCAATGCCCGCCTCATCGCACGCCGGCATGATCGCGTTCAGAAAATAGACAAGATTATCGAAAAGCGTTTCGTGTGTCATGCCGCTATACGCTTCAAGAAGGGCATTCAGTTCATCGTGCGTATAGCTTTCGTCCCAGCCCGGAAGATGCAGATTTTTCGGATCCAGCTTCATCAACGTATCGTGACAGTAGGCAAGCGAGGTTGCACCGTCCTTGTGCTTAAAGTAAAGATCGGTGCGAAGCCAGTCGAAGACCGGCATGAAGTTGTAGCAAATACATTTGACACCCGCCTTGCCGCAGTTCAGGATATTCTGACGGTATGCCTCGATATACTTGTCCCGTGTCGGTCTGCCGAGTTTGATATCCTCGTGTACGGGCACGGATTCGATCACTTCCATGGCAAGATCAGCATCGCTCGCAAGCTTGCGAAGATGAAGAAGGCGTTCAAGCGGCCACACCTCACCGACGGGAACGTCGTAAACGGCGGTTACAACGCCCGTCATGCCTTGAATCTGCTTGATATAATTCAGTGGGATTGAATCCTTTTCGCCATACCAGCGAAAGGTCATTTTCATATTTTTTACCTCGTTTTTGTAAATTAAAGTTTGCATTATCCCGCATCGTATTTTGCAAATCACAGTTTACATACGAACCGCGGAGAGTAATAGAAACGTATGGCAGAGTTAACAAAAATTCACACGTTGATTCTCGGATCGATAAGCGGCGAGCAATACCCGAACGGCGTGCATTGAAGACGGTAATGTCACCGGCATCTCCGTGCCCTCGTCAAGTGCGTTGTAAAAGGCAGGAATGATATAGGCATGACCGACACCGTAGCAAAGCTTGCCGCGCATCGGCGCACCGCGATCCGAGAAAAGGACGGGCTCGCCGTTATCAAACAGCGTTGTGCCGTACAAAACGAGCTTGTGTTCGGGCATCAGCACCTCAACAAAGTTCGGGCTGTCGGTCACATACGCCGTACTGGCGTGAAACAGAGCGATTTTTCCGCCGCCGAAGCCGTATCGCAGGTCGGCACTATCCTCCACCTCGGTCACGTCCGCAAGATGACGGTTGGCAACGCTCGCCTCAACCCATTCCGGCTCACCGCAGAGATAGAGCAGAAGATCCAACGTATGGATCGCCTGATTGATAAGAACGCCGCCGCCCTCCGTCGCCATGCGACCATGCCAGTCGTCGCCGTAATACTGCGCATCACGACACCAGGAAACCATGGCACGGCAGCCCTTTATCGCTTCTCTGCCCCCATACTCGTCAATGCGGTGCTTCATTTCCACAACCGCATCGTTTGTTCGGTTCTGAAAGCAAACGCAGATCCTGCCGCGCGACGTCCTCTCGGCCTCAAGAAGACGCGGAATCTCATCCTCGGTCATACAGGCGGGTTTTTCGAGAAAAACGTTCATATCGCGTCGCAAAGCCTCGATCGCCATGTCGGCGTGCAGATAGTGCGGCGTGCAGATGTGTACAGTATCGGGTTTTTCGGCATCCAGCATACGGATATAGTCGGTATATATCGCAGCTTCCGGACAAAATTCGTCACGGCGTGAAGCAGCGCGTTCTTCTTTGACGTCGCAGAGCGCAACCACGGAAATGCCGGGAAGCTCACGCAATACACCAAGGTGATTCGGAGCGATCACTCCACATCCGACGAGCGCTACACGCCTTTCGAGGCTGCTCATTTTGCTTTTTTCTCCTTTGCGGCGGCAACTCGCTTCATAAG
>JAZLAP010000080.1:0-3945 GCA_045613265.1 Eubacteriales bacterium
TACTGTCCCGACAGAAGCGTTTCGATACGCTGGCGCTCCGCCTCCTCGGCGATCTCCCGAAGCTCGGTCTGTACCTCTTCAACGCAGCTCTCATCATCCTCCTCGATCGCCATATCGCAAAGCGCGATAGCATCCTCAAGGCGGCGGACAAGCTTTTCATATTCCTCGATCTGCGTTTTCATTTCCTTGATCTCACGCAGCACCCTGGCACTGTTTGCCGAATCTGCCCAAAAGCTTTCAATAAAGGTCTGCTTTTCAAGCTCTGCCGATTTTTCCTTCAAATATTCAATTTTAAGCGCACTCTCCAGCTCACGAACAGGCTCCTCCAATGCAAGAAGCTCACGCTTGGCATCCTCCAAAGCAACGATCACGACGGTTTCCTCCGTTTCATTCAACACACAATATATTTTTAACAGGAATAGTATACCACAAATGCCAATCGAAAGTCAAGAGCCGTATGCGATTTTTCGCTTTGTTGCAAAAAAACTTTAAAACTTATTTTTCTTTCCGCCCGATTTTGACAAAATCCACGCGCAGCCCTCATTATAATAGGAGTGGAATCTACAAAAGGCGGAATATTCCGCAAAGGAGACGTATATGCATATAGGAGATGCAAGAACAGAGATCGAATATAAAAACGCGATCCTTACCGCACGGATCGTTGGCGAGATCGACCACCATACGGCAAAGGGGGTACGCACCGCCATCGATAAGGCGATCTATCTTTACCGACCGACCGCGGTGGTACTCGACCTGCAAATGGTCGGATTTATGGACTCTTCGGGACTCGGACTGATCCTCGGACGTGTTACGGTCGCCGAAAACGTCGGTGCCGCCGTACATCTGCGAAGGCTTCCGCCGCGCATCCGCAGGATCCTCGACATGGCAGGCGTAAGCAAGCTCCCTGCCCTATCCATTGAAAGTGAAAAAAAGGAGACAGCCGTATGAAATGCCCGAATCAGAACAACCCCATTGAAAACGAAATGTCGCTCCGTCTTCCCGCGCTGTCGCGCAACGAAAGCGTTTGTCGCACCCTTGTATCCGCCTTCTGTGCGCAAGCCGATCCGACGATCGAGGAGCTTGCCGACATCAAGTGTGCGATCTCCGAGGCATTCACCAACTGTACCGTCCACGCCTACAAAGAAGCGGGCGGTGCGGTCTACATATCGGTACGCCTCTACCGCGACCGCAGCATTCTGATCACCATACGCGACACGGGGTGTGGCATTGCCGATGTAAAAAAAGCGCGTCAGCCCTTATATACGACCGACGTGAGCGGTGACAGGAGCGGCATGGGCTTTTCGGTCATGGAAAGCTTTACCGACCGTCTCACCGTCTTTTCGCGCGTCGGTCAAGGAACGCGGGTGAGTATGCTGAAATACCTCGCATGACGCAAAAGACAGGTGAATATGAAAGAAAGGTTTACGGAAGGCTGTAAAGAAAAAAATGAAGGTCGCTTTCACGACAATATCCCTCTTCTCCGCCGTGCAAGGGCGGGCGACAGTGAAGCCGAGGGCGCTCTTGTCTCACTGAACGGCGGGCTTGTGAACAGCATCGCCGCTCGCTTTCTCGGTCGCGGCACCGACTACGAGGATCTCGTGGAGATCGGCAACATCGGACTGCTAAAGGCGATCCGCAGCTTCGACGAGGCGCGCGCCTGCGCATTTTCGACCTACGCCGTGCCGCTCATCTTCGGTGAGATCCGCCGTTTTCTGCGCGACGACGGGCTTTTGAAGGTGTCGCGCACACATAAGAAGCTCGGTGCCATGCTTGCCGCCGCACGTGAAAAATGTGCCGCTGAGGGAAACTATTCTCCAAGGATAGAGGATCTGGCGCGGATCTGCAACGTCACGGCAGAGGAAGCGGCGGTGGCGCTCGACGCCACGCAAACACCCGGCTCGCTGTCCGAGCTGCTTTACGATGCCGAGGACGGCCCCTCGCTTGAAAGCAGGCTTTCCAGCGAGGAAGAAAACGAACGCGCCTTTGACCGCGTGGCGATCGCGGCGGCGCTGAAGAAGCTCCCCGACCTTCGGCGTAAGATCATTTTGCTCCGCTATTTCCGCGATTATTCGCAGGAAGAGACGGCGCGCGCGCTCGGCTTAACGCAGGTGAAAATTTCACGCGAGGAGAAAAAAATTCTCGCTTTTCTTAAGGAAGAATTATCCTGAATGGGTAAATGTTAACATTTTATGAATTGTCGTCGTACCCACTTGATTTTTCCGTAAAGAATGGTACAATAAATGCAGAAATTAGCACTCGTCTGTTTTGAGTGCTAACCCAAACGGGCGAACGAATGAAATATGGAGGATAGAATCATGACAATCAAACCGCTTGCCGATCACGTTGTCGTAAAGAACGCTGAAATCGAGGAGACCTCGAAGGGAGGACTCATTCTTCCCGGAAGTGCGAAGGAAAAGCCGCAGGTAATGGAGATCGTTGCCGTAGGCCCCGGAGGACTTGTTGACGGAAACGAAGTAAAGATGGTCGTAACCGCAGGTCAGAAGGTCATCGTATCGAAGTATGCGGGCACCGAGATCAAATGCGACGGCATCGAATACAATATTGTAAGACAAAGCGACATTCTCGCAGTTGTGGAATAAGCTTCCAAAATACATGATTTAAAGGAGAACAACCATTATGGCAAAGGATATTCTTTACGGCATTGATGCCAGAAACGCTCTGCTTCGCGGCGTGGATAAGCTGGCGGACACCGTCCGCATCACCCTCGGCCCGAAGGGCAGAAACGTCGTGCTTGACAAAAAGTTCGGCACGCCTCTCATCACCAATGACGGTGTTACCATCGCAAAGGAGATCGAGCTTGAGGACGCCGCAGAAAACATGGGTGCACAGCTCGTCCGTGAGGTAGCAACCAAGACGAACGACGCTGCAGGCGACGGTACCACCACCGCTACCATCCTCGCGCAGGCACTGATCCGCGAGGGTATGAAGAACGTCACCGCAGGAGCAAACCCGATGGTGCTTCGCAAAGGCATCGCCAAGGCAGTTGATGCTGCCGTTGCCGCTCTCGTCAAAAATTCGCAGAAGGTGAACGGCTCTGAGGACATCGCGCGTGTCGGTACCATCTCGGCGGGTGATGCAGAGATCGGTCGTCAGATCGCGGATGCAATGGAAAAGGTCACCGCAGACGGCGTGATCACCATTGAGGAATCGAAGGGTGCCGAAACCTACTGTGAGGTCGTTGAGGGCATGCAGTTTGACCGCGGTTATCTCTCGCCCTATATGGTGACCGACACCGACAAGATGGAAGCCGTCCTCGACGATGCTTTCGTTCTCATCACCGACAAGAAGATCTCCAACATTCAGGATCTTCTGCCCATTCTCGAGCCGATGGTACAGTCGGGCAAGAAGCTTCTCATCATTGCAGAGGACGTTGAGGGCGAGGCGCTCACGACGCTCGTGCTCAACAAGCTTCGCGGCACGCTCACCTGTGTTGCCGTCAAGGCTCCCGGCTTTGGCGATCGCAGAAAGGAAATGCTCCGCGACATCGCTATCCTCACCGGCGGTGAGGTGATCTCCTCCGAGATCGGTCTTGAGCTTAAGGACGCTACTCTCGATATGCTCGGTCACGCTCGTCAGGTAAAGGTAAACAAGGAGAACACCATTATCGTCGGCGGCGCAGGCAACCCTGCTGACATCAAGGCTCGCGTTGCACAGATCCGTATGGCTATCGAGACCACCACCTCCGACTTCGACCGCGAGAAGCTCCAGGAGAGACTTGCAAAGCTCGCAGGCGGCGTTGCAGTTATCAAGGTCGGCGCGGCTACCGAGGCTGAGATGAAGGAAAAGAAGCTTCGCATCGAGGATGCTCTCAACGCTACCCGTGCGGCAGTCGAGGAAGGCATCGTTGCAGGCGGCGGAACTGCTTACATCAACGTTATTCCCGAGGTTGCAAAGCTTCTTGACGTTGCAGAGGGCGACGAAGAG
>JAZLAP010000081.1:0-1819 GCA_045613265.1 Eubacteriales bacterium
CGGTATGGAATCAGCCCAAGGGGCTGGATGGAATCACGGCAACGCCGTGTATGGCATCAAGCCGCAGGAACTTTATTCTATACGCGCTTCGCGCAATGCCATGCGCGACTTCGTCGGGGTTCCATACAACGCGCGGGGCGCGTTGATTCCATACCAAGCCTGCGGCTTGGATAACAAAAATAAGGAACTTTTGGTAGACAAAAGTTCCTTTTTTTGTTGGCGGAGAGACAGGGATTTGAACCCTGGAACCGGTGTTACCGGTTACACGATTTCCAGTCGTGCGCCTTAGACCACTCGGCCATCTCTCCACGCGACCAGTTGATTATACCACAGTCTTTTGGAAAAATCAAGCCCTTTTCCGAAAAAAAACAAAAAACGAGAAAAAAACTTTAAAAAAGTCTCGGTTACCATTTCTGCTTGCTATTGACATCACTGCTTATTTATGCTATAATGGCAACGTGCGCAAGCTGCTGCGTAGCTTAATGATTTTGTTCGCTTGCTATGACTGCTTTTTGATTATCAATACATGTACGCTATTGCAAAAACGAATCTTGCGACTGTTGAAAGGATGATACAATGAATAGTGCGTTTTCTCTCATTTTCTTTGGCGTTTTGCTTGCCGCCCTTCTTCTTGGGGGACTGCATGGAGCAAAAAGAGGCGCGCCTCGTGCGGGTGTTCGCTTCGGTCTTGCCGTTCTTTGCGCCGTTCTGGCATTTTTTCTTGCCCAACCGATCGCCGATTCTGTTCTTGCTATTGACGTTTCTTCCTTCGGCTTCACTGTCGGTCAGGGCGATGCCTTCACGGGAAGCCTGAAGGATTACGTTCTGGTGATGGTCGCAGAGGCAATGGGGGAAGAGCTGTTCTCGGATATTGCCGCTGCCAGCCCCACTACCGTTTCCTTGCTTTCTTCAATCATTGCTGCGGTGATCTCCGAGGTCGTTTTCCTGGTTCTGTTTTTCGTTCTTAGCCTCGTGGCATATATCACGTATTGTATTACCAAGCTGTTCGTTCCCAAGGCGAGCACGGGCGGCGGAAAGATCAACAAGAGCCGTCTCATCGGAGCAGCCGTCGGCGCGGTGGGCTCGCTCATTCCGCTTTTCGTGATCCTCGTTCCGCTTATGGGCACGCTGAATCTTGTCGAGCAGGCAGATACTGCGCTCCGTTATTCCGAGAGCGAGCGTGACGGCTCGAATGCCGCTTTGCGGAGCGACGGTCAGGTCACGCTCCTTGCCGCCGCACCGAACGACGATGCGGATGAAATGCTGCCTGATCTTTCCGCGATCACCGACAGTGCTGCATACCGTTTCATGACGGCGGTGGGTATCAAGGGTGCAACGGTGGGGATCTACAACCGTATGTATGCCGCTCCGATCTCCGCCGACGGTGAAAGAGCATATCTGATCGACGAGATCGAAAGGCTCCTTCCGATGGCGATGGATCTGATGGTGATAAGCGAAAGCGAGGAGATCACGGCAACGCAGATCTGCGACTTTATTATTAAGGTCGAGGAATCCAAGCTGGTTACGGGTATTCTTTCGGACATTCTTCGCTCCGCCGCCGTCGAATGGGCGAACGGCAACGAATTCTTCGGGATATCCTTTAATGCCGAAACATCCGAGATGGATCCTTATATGGCGGAGATCGTCTGCGGCGTTCTCGAATCCTTTTGTACGTTGCAGAGAACCGATCTCGTTTCGGATCTTGACGTGATCCGCGAATCCATTCTGCTTATGGATGAAAACGAGGTCATGGAGCTTCTCGGAAATCTTTTTGCCGAGGAGGACGACGACGGCGAGATCCATACCGACAGGCTGTCCG
>JAZLAP010000082.1:0-9966 GCA_045613265.1 Eubacteriales bacterium
TTTTTTGTACATTTGTAGGTTTTTGCCCTTTTTATATACAACTTGACCGATGGTGCTTTTTACACCATCGGTCTTATTGCTTTTACGGTAATGGGGAATTATCCGCGGAAGATCGTAGCGTTTGCGTAGCGGAAGGTCGGCTGATAGAAGCCGTAAACGATATTGCCGTTTGCATCGTAGTCGATCACGAGATCGGCTTCGGATACTGCCGTACCGTCTGCGAGCGTGTAGTTACGAACGTAACCGAAGCGCGCCCACGCCTCGCCCGAAACGATCTTACCGTTTTCGATCACGATCTTCGGGCCGTCGCCTTCCTCAAAGAGGTGTCCGACGTAATGCCAGTCCTTGTAGCTTTCGCTGATATAAAGGTCGGTATAGATACCGTCGTCAAGGATGCCGTCGCCGTCCTTATCGAGCGATACGAATTCACCCGACGAGGTGTGGTAGTACCAGAATCTTTCGTACGGTCCGTTATACATATGCGACGAGAACTGCTCCTGGATCGACGCCTCCACGTAGCCCTCGCGGATCAGCTGTGCCTCAATAAAGACGTGGTTGCCGTTCTGATCGACGAATACGTAGTCGCCCTTCTCGTCGTAGAGATAGTGACCGAACACCTCACCGATAAGACCGCCAAGGTAGTAGGTCGTGCCCTCGTAGGAGACCGTCTTGCCTTCGACGTTAAAGCTGCCTTCAAGCGCGGTCGCCGTGCCGAGATATACGCCGCCGACGCTATAGACCTTGCCCGTCGCAACCTCAAGGAGATAGTCGATCTCGTTATACTTACCAACCGTATACGAGGAGTGCATATAACGGTAGATCTTTCCCTCCTCGGCAGTGTCGCATCCGACGTAGACCTCGCGGACGCCTGCCGAATCCTTCGTAAGACCGTATGCGGAAAGCTCGTTTTCACGGAGAAGCAGGCTTACGCCGTTCTGCACCGTGACGTAGAGAACCTCGCCTGCCTCGAATTTCGCGGGATCGGCAGTGGCGCGCGTATAGCGGATCTCGTTCGTCGTCAAACTGCCGCCCGTAACGCCCATCGTACCGTTTTCGTAGAAGCCCGAGGTCTTGACGCGGTCAACGATCGAAATGCTGCCCGCCACGTCGAGCGTGATATAGCCGTAGGGGTGGCGCAGGAAGTCGGACCAGAAGGAATTCGTCAAAGCATTCGCACCGCGGTTATTGAAGTATTGCAGATCCTTCGTGCCGTCGGCATTAAAGTAATAGTCGTAATGGAACGCCGTGACGTTATGACCGTCAACGAAGTTGCAAACGCCGTCGTAGATCACCGTGCGATCCTCGTTATGCACGTCGCCCGTGAACACGCCCTTGATATTTTCATACTTCTTGACGTAGGAAAGCGTGTGCTTGTTTTCAAGCAGGTGTCCGAGGAGATAGACGTTCGGATATTCTGCGGCGTACTCCATCATCGCATCCATAAGGTCGAAGCGCGGCTCGGAGTAGCGGATGGTCTGACCCGTATAGATCGTGTTGCCGTTCTCGTCCTTATAGACATGCTTTTCATAATAGAACTTGTAGGACTCCCAACGGAAGCCGTTCGTCATCATGAAGGCGGCGAGCAGCTCGTCTTCGTCCGTGAGGCTGTCCTCGCTGACGTAGAAGTCGTAGCAGTTTCCGTCGTCCGCATACTTCACCTTGAACGCCTGAAGCTCCTCCGTCGAAAGCGAGGAAACGAGCTTCACCGCACCGTTGCGGCGAATGACACGCACGAGGTAGTGAACGCTGTCCGAGTCCTCATAGTTGATGTACTCATCGGTGTCAAGGTCGCGGAGATACTCGCCGTTATTCTCGCTCGTTCTGTGACCGAACAGCTCTGCCGTGTGGAACATACGCTCCCACGCGGTGTAGTCAAGATCGGTGCCCGAGCGGTTCGGCTCGTACACGTAGTCGTGGTTGCCGTTGGCGATGAAGTACGGGATGCCTGCATCCGAGAGCTGATCAAGGAACATCTCCTTCAGCCAGTATTGGTAGTTTGCGGGGCTTTCCCAGAAGTCGGCAAGCGACGAGCCGAGAGGATTACTGCCGTACTTCACGTGCAGGTTCATGTAGTTGTCGTAGTTTGACTCGTTGTTCGCGGCATCGCCGAGGATGAACACGAGGTCAAGCTCGCCCGCCTCCTTCATGCGTACAAGCTCGTCAACGATACGCTGGGAGCGGCGCTCGGAGTCCCAACCGTAGTTGTCGGTCTGCTGGTAGTCGCTCGCGTATTTCTTGATCGCCGTCGTCTGGTTGATGACGCCCTTCGAGGACGAATAGAGGTCAATGTCCGCGTTCGTGCCCGCGTAGTGCAAATCGGACAGGAAGACGACCTTCAAGGCGTTGCCGGGGGTGTAGGTAACCGGCTCGCCCTCGTACATGAGAGTTTCGCCGTCCCAAAGCTGATAGCGGAGCGTGATATCCACGAGTCCCGTGACACCCGTATCCGTAAACACGTGGGTCGTATTGTAGGAATCGCGGTCGTTCTTCATCGTATAGCTAACCGTTCCGTCCTCCTCGGTCGTCACGGTAACGAGAAGCTTTTCGGTCATCATGCCGCCGCTCGGCGCCTTGCCGACGACGTTGTAGGCGACGCTGAACGCACCGGTCTCGGTATCGACGTTCACCGTGTCCTTCAAGGCCATGTAGGTATAATCCGGATCGTATTCTCCCGTTCTGTAAAGAATGACGCTTGCAACGCCCGTATAGCCGCCCGATACCGACATAGACAAGGTATGCGTGCCCTGAGGAAGGTTCAGCGTACCGAGCGAGACGGGCATCAGCGAATGCGAATGCATGAGAAGCTTATCTATCCATTCGTTTATGGGAAGGAAGTCGCCGCTCGGGCTTTCGATTTTGCATTGCGTCTCCCATGCACAGCCGAGTATCACAAGCTCGTACCTGCCGCTTTCGGGAACCGTGACGTCAAAGTATACCGTGTTGCTGCCGCGCAAAAACCAGCCGTTATTGCCCGAAATGTTGGAGACACTGGAGTCACTGCCGCCAAGATAGTTCGTGTAGCCGCTCGAAGGCGTCTTCAGCCCCTGAACGGGAAGGACGACGGTATCACTCTCGGTTTCGCGGTCAAGCGAGAAGCAGATCGCGTCCACGCCGAACTTGTTGCCCGAAACGTTCGTCTTCATATACATCTTCAGCGTGTTCGCGCCCGCGAGAAGATATACGTAAAGCTCGGTCGTGCCGTCGAACGCGCCGTAGCGGACGCTGTCGTCCAGCATATAGTCGGCGTCGGTCTCTGCGGTCGAGGGGTTTGCCTTTGCGTAGTCGCCGAAGCGCGTTTCGCCGCGGCACTGCCCCCACGCGGTGTAGGTTTGGTTATAGAGGTAGAAATACTGAATATAGCCGTCGCATTCCTCGTACTTCATGTCTACCTTGTAGACACCCGCCGTCGGTGCGTTGACCTTGAAGGTAATATAGGAGGAGGTGCCGGAGGGCAGAAGCTTCGCGCCGTTCGGAAGCGTAACGGTATTGCCTGCCGCCGTCATTTCCTCGGGATAGACGACGTATGCGTTTTCGTTGCCCTCTGCGGTGATATTGCTAAGATAGTCGGCATCCACCGTAAAGCCGTCCTTCGGAAGCTTTTTCACACCGCGCGCGGAAACGCTAACGGGCGCAATGATATTCGTATAAGTCTCACTGTCCGCAACGAACAGGAGACGGACGGAACTGACATCCGTAGAAAGCTCCGAGAAGTCGAAGACGAAGCTTTCGCTATCGGCGGTCTTTGTTTCCTTCTGCACGCCGATCAGGTTATCGGCAGAATCGTAAGCAAGCGCGAGAACCTCGCCCGTGCCGCCGCCGATCACGGTCGCCTTCGCGGTATCGCCGTCAAGCGATACCTGCGAGAAGGAAGCATTCTTTGTAAGGTAGGCTCTGTATTCGGTCTCAAGGAACTTCTCCCAGACAGGCAGGACTCTTTCCATACCCTTGGCGTTCAGGTGCGAGAAGTCGGTCGGAGACTTGCAGTATTCTGCCTTGAACGCCGAATCGTCCATACGGATGCCCGTGAATTCCTCGTCGAGGTTGTTGAAGCAGGGCACGCCGTTCGCCTCGCAGACGGCGATCATCGCCTCACCGAATTCAACCTGCGTATGTCCCGTAATGGGGTTGGTCTCGGCGTGATTATAGCAGGTAACGCCGATGATGAGTGCATTCGGATACCATTCCTTCAGTTTCGCGAAGATCGCATTCAAAGCACCGTAATAGGTCTCGGTGTTCATATTGAGGCTTCCGTCGGCGTTATAAAGCTCGCCGAGCGGTACCTCGCGGGCGAAGTCGTTACGTCCCGAGTCAAAGAGCACGATATCGGGATCGCAGGTCGGCATTTCCTTCGGTGCACCGGGATTAAAGCGGTCGACCATCGGCCTCAATGCGCTGACCTTGCCGTAATCGCCGTGTCCCGTATTTTGGATCAGTCCCGAATAGTTCGAGGCGGTACTGCCGCTGTAGCCGTGGTTGTAGAGCGTCATATCGTACTTGCGCTGCAGCTGCTCCACCCACATATTCGGCGATACGGCGGGATCGTCGAAGTAGCTGTCTCCGATGGTAACCATCGTAAGCCCCTCGAAGATCTCGGTGTAATAATCGTAATAATAGGGCTCTGCCGTAAAGAGGCAGGTGTCGCCGTCGTAGATTGCGTAGGTGTAGGTCGCGTATTCAAGTCCCTCACGAGCCGTACCCACGAAGGAATAGGTCGTGTCGTACTCGGTACGCGCGTGAACGAGCGTTTCGGTGAATTCTCCGTTTGCATCCTTGCCCGAAACCGTCAGCTTCTCGGTGAGAAGTCCGCCCGTACCGGGTGCCTTACCCACCAGACGGTGCGCGATCTCAAACGAGCCGTCCTGCATAATGTCAAAGGTGTCGCGCGTAGCCTCAAAGGTCGCGTTTGCGTCGTATGCGCCCGTCTTATCGAACATGAACATATTCGCGTGTGCATAGGTGCCGTTGACCTTGAAGGAGAGCGTGTGCGTGCCCTTCGTGAGATTCAGCTTGCCGAGCGTGATCGGAAGCGTCGAGGTCGAGTGCGTGTTCAGCTTGTTGAGATGGATGCTGATCGGCAGGCTCGTTTCGGAAAGCGTCGTCATTTCGATCGTCGCCGTTGCGACCGCACCGAACATCGTCACCGTGTACTCGCCGTCCTCGGGAACCGTCACGTTGAAGTAGATCGTTGAGGGGGAGCGGAAGAACCAACCGTTGCTGTTATAGCTGGAGTTTGCCGCTACTACGTCGGTCTTACCGGTCACGGAATTCTGCGTTGCGCTCGGCGTCGAGAATACAACCGTATCCTCCGACTGCTCGTAAACGCAGGAGAAGCGCATCGTGTGGATACCGATCTTGTTCGAGGCGGCAAGCGTCGCATTTTCGATAAACATCGAGATCTTCAGCTTGTTCTGTCCCGCCACGAGATAGACGTAGCAATCCTCGCTTTCGTCAAACGCGCCGTAGATAGCGCTCGCACCGACGGCGTAATCGTCGTTACTCGTTGCCGTGGTCGCCTTGCCTGCCGTACCGATACGGCTTTCACCACGGTGATTCTTTGCGTTCCATTCGGAATAAGAGGTGTTGTAAACGTAGAAGTACTGGATGTAGCCGTCCATATTGTTGTACTTCATGTCAACCTTATAGAAGCCGGAAGCCGGAGCGTTCACGGTGTAATAGATCGCACCGTTCGAGCCGTTGGAAACGATATTTGTGCCGTCCTCGAGTGTCACGACGTTCGCACCCTTCGCGGTGATCTCGTCGGGATAGACGACAAAGGCGTTCTGTACGGTGGAAAGATTCTTAAGGTAATCGGCGTTAACCCGGAAGTCCTCTATACCGATTACCGTCGTTCCGTCTGCCGTCACACGATAGGTATCGCTCATCTGTGTCAGCGAATTCATATTGTTCACGAGCAGAACACGCACCTCGGTGGGCGTGCCGAGCAGCTCGTCAAAGCTGAATTCGATCTCGTCGTAGAAGGCATCCTTCTCCACCGTTGCCACACCGACAAGGTACTCTGCCTTATCGTATGCAAGCGCAACCGCAGTCGCGGAAGGACCGCCCGAAAGGGTTGCCGTCACCTTGAAGTCGCTGCCGAAGGTAGCCTTAACGTCGGAGAGCGTGAGCGTGGTGTCAACGCTATCCATGTCGAAGAGCGAAACGCTGCCCGCGTCACCGACATAGGAAACCATAAGACAGGGCTTTTCGTTCGCCTTAGCCGAAAGGCGGAGAATCGTATTGTCCTCGGTGGTCACGACGGTATAGGTTACGTAGCCCGCAGAGGCGTGTGCGCCGTTTTTCGTCGCGTAGCCGACACCGTTCATATTGATATCGGCGCTTGCCTTGAAGGCAAGCCCGTTTGTCGCGATCTCCTGTGCGGCGGCAACGAGGTATCCCGAGCCTGCATAGCCCGAAAGCGTACCGTTCGTCACAAAGCGGATGACGGTCCCCGCCTTCTCGACCATGATGGGCGCGGAAACGTAGAAGTCCTTTGCATTCGCATCGACCGTGCCGTCGGCAAGGATCGCGCCGTTTTCAAACGGGACGTCAAGCACCTCGTAATCGTCGGGAACGAAGGGCTTGATCACGCGGACAAGACGGAAATCGGTGAAGGAGAGGAGAGGCGCGCCGCTGCCCGTAATGGTGATCTCAAGCGTGTAGGTCACGTCCTTCTCCAGCGTTGCCGCGCCGTCGAACTTGGTTTCAATCGGAGACGCAGACGAGCCGAAGCAGTAAAGATCATTCGGACCAAAGGGCGTATCGGCGCCGTTCGGCTGCACCGAGGTCTCGAATACGGCGGTCTTGCTTGTATCGTCTGCCTTATATACCTTTGCGGCTACCGTGTTGTTATTGCGGGCAACGAGCTGCGAGAACAGCTCGAACTCGCCACTTACGGTAGGTGTGAAGTTGTAGGAAATCGTTGCGCCGTTCACCTGGATCGTCTTGACGGCGTTGTCGTATGACGTGTTCCAGCTATAGCCGTGGAGATTTGCAGACGCATCCTTCGACGAAATATAGATACTGCCGTCGGTCTGCTCGGTCTCAAGCGAAAGACGGATGTTGCCGAGACCGATGCTCTTAATGCCCGACGAGCCGGTCAGCTTGACCGTAAGTGTCTGCTCACCTGCAGGAAGGTACATGAAGCCGATCGCATCCGCATCGGTAAACAGAGTCGTCTTATCGGCAACCGCAAATTCCTCGACCGACGAGAAGGCGGTCACCTTGCCCGTGGAGTTGACACGCGCGTAGAGACAGTGTGCCGTCTGCTTCGACGAGGTCATATTGAAGTAATGCACCATGCCGCCCGCCGTATTGTGCTTTGCCGAAAGGCGGTAGATGCCGGGAACCTCGACGTTAAGCGTGAACTTGAGGCTGTCACCCTGCGGCAGATACACGGTGTAGCCGTCCTGAAGAAGCCCTGCGGTCGAGCCTGCCGTTGCCACGTCGTTCTCCGTCACAAGATCCTTTGCCGCAACGTCGAAGGTGGTCGTGGGGAACTCCACGGCGAGTGCCTCTACAGGCGAAAGCAGAATGTTCGACATTGCCATCATGCCGTTTCTGCCGATATACATTTCGTAGTCGCCTGCAGGAAGCGCAAAGCTACCGAGCGTATTGCAATACTGCACGGCACGGCTTCCGCCGTGGTGCAGATCGACCGCAACGGTGTTCTCCGCAACCGTTTCGCCGTCACGGACAAACTTCACATTCACGGTTGCTCCGGAGGCAACGAGCAGAGCAGACAGGGAGTACATACCGTCTGCGGGAATATGTACGTTATAGACGAACGAGCCTGTACGAATGAAAGGCGTGCAGGAGGTGCTCACGCCGCCAAACGTACCGAACTCATATTTCTCGATCGATGCACCGGTCGCGGTCGTGGCTTCGATATTCAGATCCTCGTAGCCCGCGAGCAATACGTCGCGCGCCTCGATCTCTTCCACCATTACAAGGCTTGCGCCCGCAACGCCGAACGGCGTCTGTACCGTACCGCCGTCGATGTACATAATGATATCGTTGTGCCCTTCATCGAGCATGAGGTAGAAGGAATGATCACGCAAGCCATCGTCCTTCGCCACCGCGTAATTTGCCGATGCTGCCGTCTCGCCCTCTACGAAGCGCTGTGCGTAGACTCTGCCGTTGACGTTGAAGCGAACCTCGCTCGTCGTCTTGGCGTTGTTGGTTGCACGGAGCAGGATCTTGTAGAAGCCTGCTTTTGCGTTATCGACCAAAAGCTTGAGACCGTTTGCCGCGCCCGTATTATTGACGACGAACGTTTTGTCGGTCGTGTCGGTAGCATCGAGCATGGTCGCCGTGCCTCTTGCTGTCATATCGTCAATCGAAACCGCGATGCCCACGGTCGCGACCGTGCGACGGAGAACCGCATTCTCGGCAAAGATCGACTTTTCGTCGGTCTCGCTCGCGCGGTAATCGTTTATAAAGTACTCCGAAACCTCAGCAACCGTGGCGTGCACGCCGTAGGTCGCATCCTCTTTACCGAACAGGTCGCCCTCTGCGCAGACGTAGGTATAGGTGGTCTCGCCGTCCTTCGTCAGAGCCACGAAGCCCGCATAGCAAAGACCGTATTCGTATTTCGTCTTATTCTGCGAGGACTCCTTTGCGTAAACGGTGGTGAACGCAAAGGACGCGCTCTTTGCCGTGTCGGAAACATAAACGCCGGTAGCATAAGCAGGATTTCCCGTCTCATACACCGTGACGGCAGATGCCTGTCCGTTTACCGCTACGTAGCCTCCGTCGGTTTTCGTCACCGCAAGCGTTGCCGCCGATCGGTCGACGTCACCGTCCTTTTGAATGACTCCGTCCTTTTCACCGATCGCCATGATCGCACCGTACGCGACGGTATATCCCTTCGCTTCCAGTTCCGCAACGGCGTCCTTATCAATGTTGTAGATAGATCGGATGCCGGGATAGTCCCCCTTGACACGCGCAGCAATACCCGCATACGTCATGACGTCTGCTGCCGTTACCGTGTCGTTCTGCGCTTCATTTGCAGAAACAAAAACCGTGGTAAAGCAGACAAGAAGTATTCCGATCAAAAAGAGCGATAATGCTTTTTTCATAGTTTTTTCTCCCTTTCACATAACTTTTCGTGAAACATCACCAAATATATTATAGCACAACCCGTCAACAGCGGAGTGTACTTTCTAACATTTTTGACATTCAAAAAAGGTAAAAACGTATAATTCTGCGAATTCATTTTATACTTTCTTACGTAAACCTCTTTACTTCCCTCGACCGACTGTGCTATAATGCATGTAACGCATACAACGGACAAGGAGGTGGCTTCATGCAATCGAAAAGCATCCCTTCGACAAACAACGTCGTTGCAGAGGGCAGCGAGGTCTCGTACGGCATCGAGATCAAAAACGGCAGTAAGAAAAACGCGCTTCACGTATCCTTTATGGCAGGACATACAAAATGCAAGAGCGACTATCATTGCCGCTTTCGCAATCCCGGACATCACTGCTTTATGTATTTTGCCAAGGGAAACGGTAGCATGACCTGCGGTGGTCGTCAATTTTTCCCAAAGGGCGGCGAGCTTTTTCTTCTCCACGCAGGCGAGGACTGGGAGTACAAGACCGATCCCGACAAGCCGTGGGAGCTTTTTTGGCTCAACCTCGATGCGGTTTTCGGCACGATGCTTCTCGATCTTTACGGGCTTTCGGACGCTGTTCTTCTTTCTTATGAAAACGCACACACACGCATGCGTGAGATTTTTTCAACACTGGCACTCACCAAGCGTACCAACATCGATCTGCGCGACGAGGTGATGGATAAGGTGCTGCTCCTTTTGCGCGAGACCTCGCGCTCAAAGGACGTTGCAGGCGATACGAAGCAATGCCAGGATGCCCGTGCAATGTGTAAATATATCCACGATCACGTTGGAAAGAATATCCGCTCGACCGATGTTTCCGCTGCGGTGTTCCGCTCGCATAGCGGTGCGGCACT
>JAZLAP010000083.1:0-12746 GCA_045613265.1 Eubacteriales bacterium
TTTGCGCTTTCCGCCGAATACCGTCTCGCAAGGTCTTACCTTGCTTCGTCGATCTTCGACAAAAATCATCAAAAATTCATTTGCCGAGAGGTGCCTTGCAGTTTCGGTCGGACAGAAATTTTCGTAGACGAAGAAAATTTATGAAGGAATATAGGATATTCCGAGCAAATTTCTCTGATGTATACGGAGATTTCTGCCGACTGAAACCTTGCGGGTTCGGCTCTCTTCGGCTATAAAAACAGAAAAGGCACGAGAACGGCGAATCTGCATTGCTGCAGTTAGCGCCTTCTCGTGTTTTTGCTTTGTGCAGGCGTGTATATTTGTATCTGTTTTTTGGTTTTTCGACTGCTGTTTTTTATAATTTTGTGCTTGCTTTCTATAGTTTTGTGTATTTTTTCTGCTTGTTGTTGACATTGTTGTGACACTATGATACAATGAAAACGGTAAGATCCATATATCACAAGGAAAGGAACACGTTATGAAAACATTTTTATCATTACTTCTTGTACTCTGTATGTTCGCATCTCTTGCAGCGTGTACGCAGGAAGGCTCCTCGTCGCAGGAAAGCCGGGAAAGCACGAGCGAGATTCCCGATGATGGCGTATGGCACGCGGGTCTCGATTTTGGCGGACAAAAGCTGATCGTCAGCATGTCGACGAACGTTTGGGATCCCACAACCTCTTTGGCGTCGCAATCGAAGTATACCGTCGGACCTGAGGAGATCGGCTCTGACAATGTTCTCAATGCCTGCTATGCCCGTAACCGCGCGGTAGCGAGCGCATTGGACGTAACGATCAGTTACCAGGAAACCAACTTCATATACAAAGAGATCAACCCGTATATCGATACGGCAGCTACGATGGCGAAGGCTCCTGCCGACCTGATTGTCAACGATATATATGCTGTCACACCTGCCATGTTAAAGGGACAGCTTTACAATTTGAAGGACAATGCCGAGCAGAATTATTTCAATTTCGAGCACAGCTCCTGGTATCCCGACTTTATCAACGGGCTTACCTATGACAGCTCGCGCGTGTATGCGGCTGTTGGTGACTATTTCATTGACGTCATCCGTTCGTCGCACGTGCTTTACGTCAACACCGAAATCTTTCAGGTTCAGCTCTCCGACTATTATCCCGAAATGAAGGATTTTTACAATATGATTCTTGACGGAGACTGGGATTACGACGAATTTATGCTTCTGATCCAGAATGGCTGGAAGTCTACCTCGGGACAGCCGACCGCGAGCATAGAGGATGAATACATCGGTTTTTTGGCACACACTAATAGCTATGGTCCCGTATATTCCTCTAACGTGTCGATGGTGGAGAAGACAAGCGAAGGCTATCAGATGAAGGTCAGCACCACCCAGCTTCAGGAATTTGCCGAAGCATTCAGCGAGCTGTATCATACCGACGGTGTTTACACTGTCAGCGATAATAACGGCACCGGTAAAATGAAGTTTGTGGATGGGCAGATACTCTTCCTTGCCGACTGTTGGCTCGGCGATCTCGAATTCCCCGCCATGTACGCGATGGAGAAAAAGGCACCCGTCGTATATCCGAAGTGGAACGATTCGGCTACCTACAAGACGTGGGTACACGATTCTGCCGAGATCGGATACATCCTTACCAATACGGCAAACTTCACGCCCACTTCTGCGTACCTTGAGCTTTTGAACGAAGAGAGCGAGCCGATCATGACGCAGTATTTCGAATACGCGCTGAAGTACGGTAAGAATACCGATGCCGATGCGATCAAGATGCTCGATCTGATCCGCGAGGTCGTTATGCCCCCGTTCGAGCAGTATTTGTCGGGTGTTTCCATCGCACACCTTGTGAATCCCGTTATCAAGAGCGGTAATCCCGCCGCAATTCCGACCGATTACTCCTCGAACCTGCCGACTTATTCGCAGACACTTGCCGACAAGCTTGCAAAGTTTTATGCGCTCGAGGATTGACACCACCGTTTTAAGACAGTAACAAGAGAGGCAGAGCCATTTGGCTCTGCCTCTCTTGTTACAAGCATCATCATTTATTTTTTCTTTTTCTCGATGTTGAGGACGCGCGTGATCGCGGGGCAAAGAACAAGATTGGTAAGCAGCTCGAATACAAAATTGAGCCCGACGAAGACGATGATAATATAGGCACCGATCGACATGTTTTTTGCTGCCGCACCGGCGTTAACGGCATCCATGAAGAAGAGAAAGGAACCGCCAATGAAGATTCCCGTGTTGACGACGGGGCAAACGATCGCGGACAAAATCACGGCGAGATAAGGGTTTACGTGCGCCACTGCTCTATAGACGAGTCCTGCAAAAAGCCCTGCAAGAATCCCCTTTATCATGACAGTGATGATCGTTCCGGGAATGCTTAGCCCAAGCCAAAAGACCGCATCGGCAGTCATGAAGAAGACGGCACCCGCAACGCCGCCAAGCCACGCACCTGCCACGGGACCGAGAAGTGCCGCACCGAGAACGACGGGGATCAGTGTCAGCGATATAGATGCAAGACCGCTGATTTTGATGAAACCGCCGAGATAGGCGAGAATGGCGACGAGGGCAGTCAAAAGCCCGAGAAGCGCCAGTCGCTTCGTGTCAAAGCTCTGTTTTCTTGTTGTTGTCATAAATTCCTCCTTGCTGTCGTTCGCAATTGCGATACAACGCATAAAAATTTATATTATCTTCCGAAGAAGAAATATACAAAAACTTAACTATTTTTTTCGTACAGAATATAAAGCCCGCGCAATACGAGATGCTCGTCAAGCGTGATCCTGTGCTTGCAGTAGGGAAGGATGCTTTTTGCATGTCCACCCGTTGCCAAAACGGGAAGCGGAGCGCCGAACTCGTCGGAGATACGGTCGATCATGCCGTCCACTGCGGCGGCGTTTCCGAAAACCACGCCCGAGCGGATGGCATCCACGGTATTCTTGCCGATCGCAGAGAGCGGTGCCGCAAGCTCAACATGCGGTAGCTGCGCCGTCCGTTCGGCGAGCGCATCCTGTCCCATCGAGACACCCGGCAGGATCGAAACGCCCGTAAATGCCCCCTTCTCGTTGACAACGATCATCTTGGTCGCCGTTCCCATGTCTATAATGAGGGCGGGCGCGGTGTACAGACGGCATGCGGCGACCGAAGCACAGATCAGGTCTGCCCCGACCGAGGATGGCGTATCGCAGTGGATGTTGAGCCCTGTTTTGATCCCGGGGCCGACAATCAGCGGATCGATCGAAAAGAGGAGACGGATGGCGTTTTTCAAAACGGCATTAAGCGGCGGTACAACCGAGGACATGATCGCGCCTGTGATCTCCGCTTTGTCGATCGCGTGAAGCGAGAGAAGCGAGAGGATGCAGCTTGCGTATTCGTCTGCCGTGCGTTTAATGTCGGTCGCCAAGGTCAGAACGAGCGAAAGATTGCCGTCACGAAAGCCACCGAGCATTATGTTGGAGTTGCCGATATCGATTGCGAGAATCATGCCGCCACCGCCTTTCTTTATCCGCTATATTGTATCACGCTTTCTCGGATTTGTCAAGGCTTTTCGCCGTTTCGTCTGTAGGCGAGCGGGGTCACACCTTCACAGCGCTTGAATGTCCGAATAAAGGACGATGCATCCGAAAAGCCGCATTTTGCGCCGATCGCTTCCACGGCGTCGTCGCTTTCCTGCAATAGCAGCTTTGCAATACGGATACGGTATTCGAGCAGATATCCGTAAGGCGAAAAGCCGAAGTGACGCTTGAAGGCGACCTGAAAATGCGAGCGGCTCATGTGCGAAAGCGCGGCAAGCTCGCTGACCGTAAGAGCCGCGGCGTAGTTTTCGGCGATGTAGGTAAGCACCTCTTGCATCCGCGAACGGTCGCCGCTTTCGGTGGCGTGCAGGATCAGCTTCGTCAGGATGCGGTAGATCATGTCCGACGACCGCGCCTCGTCTGCGCCCGTGCGGACAAGCTCATAGACACTGTCGAAGTAGCGCTCGGTCTCACGCATATTTCCGACGACGGGCGACGCGTAAAGGCGGAAAATATGCTCGCAGTAGGCGCGGCTCGCCTGCCCCGCAAAGTGGATAAACTTGAATTCCCAGCCGTCGCCGCTCGGGAAATACTCATGCGGCACGCGGCAGTCAAGGAACAAAAGCGTGTGCGGACCTATCTCGTAATGCTGTCCCTTGTAGCGCAGAACACCGCTGCCGTGCAGGGTATACAGTAAAAGATAGCTTTCCCAATTCTCGCGCTTTACGTAGAAATCGGGGCGGCAGGTAAAGTGTCCTACCCACTCCGCGTAGTAATAGAGCGTACGCGCCGTTTCGGACGCAAGGTGCGGCAGCTTCGTTTTTGCATGGCAGCTTTCGTTCAGTTTCATTTTTGCTTTCCTATCGAACAAATTGCATGTTTTTTCGCACATTATGTTATTGAAATGTCGGTACAATGTGCTATAATTATTATAATAGAAAGAAAACGATTTGTCAATATAGGAGACAGGATATGTATAGCTTTACAAAGTACGGAAATTCACCCGTTTTCGGAAATGACGAAACGGGTACCTTCTTCGACGCCTACGTTTGGCGCGATAACGGAAGATACCGCATGGACTTCTCCTATCGGCGGGAAAAGGCGTGTGCCGTCTCCTTCAGCGACGACGGTATCCATTGGGAAACGCCTGTGATCACGCTTCCTGCCAATCCCGAAAGCGGATGGGAGGAGCATGTCAACCGTAACTGTGTCATTAAGGTGGGAGACGTCTATAAAATGTGGTATACGGGGCAGGCGCGCGGACATAGCTTTATCGGTTACGCCGAGAGCGCGGACGGCATCCGCTTTTCGCGGCTTCCGATGCCCGTCATGATTCCCGAATACCCCTTTGAAAACGCTTCGGTCATGAATCCGTGCGTTCTTTACGAGGACGGCTTGTATAAAATGTGGTATTCGGCGGGAGAGACCTATGAGCCGAATGCCAACGCCTACGCGACGAGCCGCGATGGGCTTGCTTGGGAAAAGTGCCGCATCAATCCTATTTTTACCTGCGTACCCGAAAACGAATACGAGCAGAACCGTATCGGCGGCTGTCAGGTCATCCATACCGAGGATATGGGCTACCTCATGTTCTACATCGGCTATAAGGATATCGATACCGCCTGCATCTGCGTTGCACGCTCGGAAAACGGTGTGACGGGATGGGAGCGCTCTCCGATCAATCCCCTGATCCTTCCCGAAAAGGGACGATGGGATGGGGACGCCTGCTATAAGCCGACGGCGGTTTGGAACGAGGAAGAGAACAAGTGGATGCTATGGTATAACGGCAGAACAGAGGACCGCGAGTATATCGGGCTTGCCGAATACGAGGGACGCGATCTGTTTTCGGATATAGGGGAAAAGGAGTAAGCATGAAACGTATTTTATTTCAGGGCGACTCCATCACCGATTCGCATTGGCGTGAGGACGACAATGGCGGTATGGGCGTCGGCTACACTCGTCTCGTCAAGGCGGAGCTTTCCTATCTTTACCCCGGACGGTACGAATTTTACAACCGCGGTATCGGCGGCAATCGCGTGGTCGATCTGTATGCGCGTATCAAAGCCGATTTTATCAACCTTGCCCCCGACTATGCCTCGATCCTTATCGGCGTAAATGACGTCTGGCACGAGCTTGACGGCAATAACGGCACCGACGAACGGAAATTTGAGCGCATCTACACGATGCTCGTCGAGGAGCTGCGCGAGGCACTTCCCGCGATGAAGCTCTTTCTGCTTGGTGCATACGTAATGCCGGGTATTGCGACCGTGGGGACGCTTCCCGACGGCAGAGACCGCTATAACGTCTTCCGCACAGAGGTGGAAAAGCGTGCCGCAATCACGAAAAAGATCGCTGACCGCTTCGGGCTTCCTTTTGTTGATCTGCAAGCAACCTTCGATGCGCTTCACGCACAGAACGGTATCGAATATTATCTCGACGACGGCGTGCATCCCTCGGCAGCAGGCTACGAGGCAATCAAGCGCGCGTGGTTAGAGACGTTCCGATGTATGTCGGGTGAGTGAAGTGGGTGGATTTATAAATCGTTTGTTTGCGGCGGCGTGAAGAGAGAAAATGTGAAACTGCTTGCGCGGGCGGGACTTCCTTGCGCGCACCTGCAGGATTCTGCTGCATTTTCGGGCTATGGCGGGGAGCATGCGGTTATGTGCACAGGATCTTTGAAAATTTTGATCCGGATCCTATCGATTCCGAGGATAGTCCCAACAAAGCAGTGTGGGACGGCACGTATTTGCAGTTTAAGCTGCGCGAAAAGTGCGACATGACGCTCGTTTTCACCGAATCCTTTGCGGGAAACCGCGTTTTCTGCAAGTCGGCATTACGCAATTGTGAGGTCGTTCGCATCAAGCTGTCGTAATGCGACCGCCGCTGTTATCTCAAAAGCGTGTGATAGTAATAAACGGGAAGTGCGCTCCAGCCGTGGCACAGAGGAATACTTCCGCCACTACGTTGACATTTTAAAAAAGGCATAAATTTTTTCGGGACTGTTACATTAAATTATCAGTTTTTACGAAGCTCTGAGCGCAAAAGCTCCTCAAATTTGTAGGGACAGGCGGTCTCGCTGCGGCTCGGTCACGCTCCCGTTCTGACACCACACCGTGGTGTCATTCATTGCGCTCGCGCCGCTTCGCTACCTCGACTGTCCGCATAAAAGCAAAGAAATCTATCATTGCATAAAAGAACAATTCTGTTTGTTCTTCGTGAATACAAAATCGCGTTTTCTTACATTTCGCTTCGCAAACGGACCGCCGGGGACGTCGGTCCCTACCGGTAATGCGGTAATTTCAACATTGATAGCCATAAAAAAACAACACACTACCTTGTGAAAATAGTGTGTTGTTTTTTGCATTTCTGAGAGTTAAGCAAAAACCTTAATGAGCTAGCCCCTTTTCGTTTTTTGAGTATTTTTCTTTTTGACGGAAAGGCTTATTCTCCTGAGTAGGGGGGCATTTCACCGTATTCGTAGTTCTTTGCGGCGAAGTGGCAGATTTGCCTTCCCCAGCGGGGAAGGTGGCGCGAGCCTGCGACCGACGGAAAGGACGGCGCATTGATGCTCACGCATTACAATGACAACGATGAAACGCCGCCTGAGACTCTTTCTGTCACGGTCAAGCGAGAGGGCGCAACACGCGTTTCCTATTATCTTCTCGATGGCAGTCACAACGGTGAATGTATTCGGGAGGAGGTATTCACCTCGAACACCTTCACTCTGCATCTTGAGATGAAGCTTTTCGATACGTATCTGATCAAATTTACGGCAATATAAAATTTACGGCAATATAAAAACAGAAGCCAAGGACAAAAGTTCTTGGCTTCTGTTTCGGTTAGGCAGGATGCTTTCACAGCATGCTGCGCATTACGCGCGTGTGATCGGGAAGTCCGACACGCATAGCGCGGGATAATGCGTTTCCTCGTCGTAGATACAGATCTGCGGACAGAGTCCCTCGCCGATGGAGAGCCGCGCGTTTTCGGCGAGCGGGCGCGCAAGCGTCAGAACGACGGTGCTGCCGTAGATGCGGTAGGCGGAGACCGCAACCTCGCCTGCGCCGTCGGAGACGGTGACAGGGAGCTGCTCTACGGTTGCGTAGTAGATGCCGAGCCGTGTCGTCACGTTCTTGAAGCGAAGCGTGACGGTGCGGTCGCCGTCATAGAGCGCCGTATCAATGTCGGGTGCGAGGATCGCGTCCTTCCGTCCGTAAAGCACCGAGAGCGCAAGCTGCGCCACGCGCTCGCCAAGCACGAGGTTTCCCGCGCGGCTGTTGTGGATCTCGTCCGACATATTGAGGTCGATCGTTGACGTGACGTATACGCCGTCGATCGTCTCTGCCGCGATTCTCTGTGCGTTGCGGATGGCGTTCCAGCCGCTTGCATCGTTGCCGTAAACGAGAGTGCGGAATCGGTTCAGCTGACAGGTGAAGAAGGGAAGCGTCGGGTTTTTTAGCCCCTCTCTGAAATCCGCGACCGTCTCCTTGAAGCGGGCAAGATAGGTTTCGCATTCGTCTCTGCCCGTATCCGAGCAACCTTGATACCATAAAACGCCGACGGGAGACGCTCCCGATGCCTCAACCACCGAAAGCATGTTACGGTACAGCCCGCCGCGCTCCGACAGATGCCATTCGGCAAGCTGAGAGCCGCCGCGCGCGGTCTGGATGAGCCCGATGGGGTAGTTGAGGGCGGCGCGAAGCTGCTTTGCAAAGGCAAGCCACGGTGAATGCATCGAGTAATTTTGATTAAACGGGTGCGTTGCAATGTCCCAATGCGTTTCGTCACGGAAGACGTGAACGAGCATATCGGGCGCATCCTCGCCTACACTGCGCGCCGTGCCCGACGCGTTGCTTTGCCCCGCGAACAGAAAAAGGTCGCCGACGCCGATATGCCGCCGTGCCTCGCCATACCAACGGCAAACGCACTCGGCGTATCCGTCCTTATACCACTCCATACGTGTGACGAGCGAGTAAAGACCGCCCGTGGGGAGACGCAGCTTCGCTTCCCACGTGCCGCGTTTTCCGCCCGAAAGACGGCTTTCGCAGGCGACGGGGATGGGCGCGCCCGTGTTTTCGTTTTGTACGAAGCAGTAGAGCGTGGGTGCGCCCCATTCTTCGTTTACGTCGTACCAATAGTTACCGCCGACCGTAATATCGGCGTAGCCGTCCTTCTGCTGAAGGATCTGCCAGTCCGAGAGACCGTATTTGATGGAAATGCAGATTTCGTCCATTATGTTGTTTTTGTCCTTCCGTTTTGTTTTTGACTGATGCATATCACTCTTGTTTATAATCCAATTGCGGATATTCAGTTTTTCTATTACGTTTTGCGTAAAGCATTGACTTTTGTTTTTGCATATGCTACAATACAGAAAAAGGCGTAACGGTGCCTTTCGCTTTGCATACTGTAAATATTATACTATGAAGGGTTCCCTCTTGTCAACCGCAAATTTGAATCTTTCTTTATGAATTTATAAAAACAGGAGAAGATCATGAAAAGACAGTTTATCGCCGCCGATTATGAATGGGCGGACTTCGGCAGAACCGTCCCCGCACCGCTCTTTCGCAAGAGCTTTACGCTTGATGCTGTTCCCGAACGCGCACACGTAACGGTCGCCGCCGCGGGCTTCTATCGCCTCTTTTTGAACGGCAAGGATATTACGCGCGGACATCTTGCGCCCTATGTTTCCAACACCGACCACTGCGTGTATTCCGATACCTACGATCTTGTGCCGTATCTTACCAAGGGGAAGAACGTAATCGGCATTTTGCTCGGTAACGGCTTCCGTAACGATTACGGTGGCATTACCTGGGAATTTGATCGTGCCGACCACCGCGGCGTGCCCTGCTTTGCCCTCGAATACGAGAGCCGCAGTGCGGGAAGGACCACGCGTTTTTCTGCCGACAAAAGCTTCCGCATCCATCGCTCGGCGATCACACGCGATTCCTACCGCCTCGGTGAGATCTACGATGCAAGAGAAGAGATCGCGGATTGGGCATCGCCTGATTACGACGACAGCGCGTGGGGCAATGCCATCCTTCTCACCTATACGAAAACGGGCGACTTCCTCCGCGAATGCACGGGGCATAACGACCTCTACAAAATGGCAGAGCCGCCGCGCGGCGATATTATGCCGAATACGGCAGAGCCGCTTGCGGTTCTCCGCACGCTTCGCCCCGTCAGTGTCACCAAGGGCGCAGACGGCGCGTACTACTACGACTTCGGCATCAATACGGCGGGCGTTTGCCGTCTTGCCGTCAAGGCGGAAAAAGGGCAGGTCATTACGCTCCACCACTTCGAGCATTACGATGATGACGGCAATTTCACAAACGAGCAGATCGGCTTCTATCGCGGTGGGCGTTTCCCCTTCTATCATGATCCCGACTGTCAGACACAGCGAGTGATCTACACGGCAAAGGGCGAGGGGGTTGAGACCTACACACCCACCTTCACCTACTTTGGCTTCCGTTACGTGCGCGTTACGGGCATTACCGACGCACAGGCGACCGAAGACCTTCTCACCTATCTCGTCATGTCGTCGGATCTCCGCACGCTTGGCGGATTTTCGTCCTCGGACGAAACCGTCAACCGCATTTTCCGTGCCGTAGACAATGCCAACCGCTCAAACTTCTTCTATTTCCCGACCGACTGCCCGCACCGTGAAAAGAACGGTTGGACGGGCGACGCCTCCGCATCTGCGGAGCAGATGACCTTCTTCTACGATACCGAAAAAAGCTACCGCCAATGGCTTTCTAACATCCGCAAGGCGCAAAACGAGCGTGGCGAGCTTCCCGGCATCGTGCCGACCGGCGATTGGGGCTACGCATGGGGCAACGGGCCCGCATGGGACAGGGTGATCGTCGAGCTTCCGTACGCTCTCTGGCGCTACCGCGGCAGCACTGCCGCCATCTATGAAAATGCAGAGGCTTGGATCCGCTATTTCAATTACATCATGTCACGCAGAAGCGAGGACGGCACGGTTGCCGTCGGGCTCGGCGACTGGTGCTACATAAGAAGGTACAAGGGTGAAGAATGTCCGACACCGCTTGCACTCACCGATAGCATCATGGTGATGGATATGGCGAAGAAGGCAGGACGGATGCTCCGCGCCATCGGTGACACGATCCGTGCCGAGATGACCGATCGCGTTTATACCGCGATGCGCGATGCTGTCCGCGACAACCTCATCGACTACGAAACGATGACGGCAAAAGGCGAGACCGATACGGCGCAGGCAATGTGCCTCTACTACGGAATTTTTGAGCCCTGCGAGGAGAAGACGGCGTTTGCAAAGCTCGTCGAGATTGTCCACAGAGACGGCGACAAATTCTACTGCGGTTATCTCGGTATGCACGTGCTGTTCCACGTGCTTGCCAAATACGGTGAAGCGGAGCTCGCCTATGAGATGCTGATGCGCCCCGAATTCCCCTCATACACCTATTGGATCGAAAGAGGTGAGACGGGAATGCCCGAAAACTTTGTGCCCCAAAATCACACGTCGAGCCGAAATCATCACTTTATGGGTGACGTCGCGCGTTTTTACGTTGCTTGGCTTGCGGGATTGCACGTAAAGAGCGCAACGAGTGTCGAATTTCACCCGCGCTTCGTCGGCGGGCTGACACACGCCGAGGCATCCTACGAGCTGCCGAGCGGCAGAGTAATGATCAAGTGGGAAAAAGATGGCGACGTCTATCGTGTCAAGACTGTAGCGCCTGCGGGCGTTACGGTCGAATACGATCTGCCCGAAAACGCAGTGCTTATTGCAGAATAAAGGCTAATCAAAAAGAGCCGTCCTCAATGAGGATGACTCTTTTTGATTTTTTAAAGAGCAGACTTGTGAATTTTTATTCTGCTATTGGTTGAATAATAAGTAAGAAAAATGCATATTTTAATCGTCGTCGTAGGTAGGGTAAGGGCTATATGCGAGGCAAGGATAGCCGGTAGGCCCGTAGTCCCTGTCGCAGCATCCGTCGTAGCTATCGCCCTTTTCGCAGTTTCTGCAGGAGCAGCCACTGATCTTGAGTGCCTCGATGCTGCGTGAGCATTGCGGACACGTCATTGCCATATCCGAAACCTCTCGTCCGCAGTCGTTACATTTGATGATCGCCATTCGAAATATCTCTCCTTTTCACTTTTTCTTCAATTGTAACACGCCTGCCTGCGTTTGTAAAGGGGGAGGGAAAGAAAATATGAAAAAATCAGAAAAATCTGTTGACAATGTGCGATGGGTATGCTATACTAATGACAGTGAAAATGATAGAGGTGCATTTCGTCAAGAGTACCGTGCAAAGGAAGGTCGCCGAGGCCGTGCGGGAAAGGGGCGGGTGCCGAAATGAGGCGCTCCGGCAGGCGCTTTGTTGGCAGCTCGGATAAGATCCGTTCTGTTGTCGCAGTTTTGCGGAGCGCTATCCATTCCATAGGGTCTCTATATGCGATACGTGGAGGATAGCACCGGGCTATCCTCTATTTTATTTTGATAAAAATTTCCGAATGGGAAAGGATATATGTGATGAAAAATACTGTATTTACCGGCGCCGCTACCGCCATTGTCACCCCCTTTAACGAAAACGGCGTGGATTACGAGGCGTTTGGCAGACTGATCGATTGGCAGATCGAGTCGGGGATTGATGCCATCGTCGTGGCTGGAACGACGGGTGAGGGCTCAACGCTCACCGATGCCGAGCATAAGGAGCTGATCCGCTTCTGCGTTGCGCGCGTGAACCACCGCGTTCCCGTCATTGCGGGAACCGGCTCGAACGATATCGCCTATGCCATCGAGCTTTCGAAGTATGCCTGCGAGGCGGGTGCCGATGCGCTACTTGTCGTTTCTCCTTATTATAACAAGGCGACACAGAAGGGACTCATTCAGTCCTTTACGGCGATCGCCGATGCATCGACGAAGCCTGTCATTCTCTACAATGTCCCTTCGCGCACGGGCTGCAACATCCTGCCCGAAACCTGCGCCGTGCTTGCCGAGCATCCGAACATCGTTGCGATCAAGGAGGCGAGCGGCAATATTTCGCAGATCGCCAAGGTTGCACAGCTTTGCGGCGACAAGCTTGATATTTATTCGGGCAACGATGACCAGATCGTGCCGATCCTGTCGCTTGGCGGCAAGGGCGTGATCTCGGTGCTTTCCAACATCCTCCCCGGTGAGACCTCAAAGCTGTGTCACGCTTTTATGGACGGCGACGTCAAGACTGCCGCCGCGATGCAGCTCCGCTATCTGCCGCTTGTTGACGCCT
>JAZLAP010000084.1:0-8801 GCA_045613265.1 Eubacteriales bacterium
TGGCTGACTACGTTGACCAGTGGTCTGCACAGGGTCTGAAGAACGTTTTCGGAACCAGCGTCAAGGTTATGGAAATGCAGTCTGAGGCAGGTGCGGCAGGTACCGTTCACGGTTCTCTTGCAGCAGGTGCGCTTACCACCACCTACACCGCTTCTCAGGGTCTGCTTCTCATGATCCCCAACATGTACAAGATCGCAGGCGAATTGCTGCCCTGCGTATTCCATGTATCCGCTCGTTGCGTAGCGTCTCACGCACTGAACATTTTCGGTGACCACTCCGACGTATACGCTTGCCGTCAGACCGGCTTTGCCATGATGGCAGAGACCAACGCGCAGGAGATCATGGATCTCGGTGCCGTTGCTCACCTTGCTACCATTAAGGGCCGCGTTCCGGTGCTCAACTTCTTCGATGGCTTCCGTACCTCGCACGAGATCCAGAAGGTAGAGGCATGGGATTACAAGGACCTCGCCGAGATGGTCGATATGGATGCCGTTCAGGCATTCCGCAAGTCCTCGCTCAACCCCGAATTCCCCGTTCTCCGCGGCTCGGCTGAAAACGGTGATATCTTCTTCCAGCACAGAGAGGCTTGCAACCCCTACTATGATGCATTCCCCGCAATCGTTGAGGAATACATGGACAAGGTTAACGCAAAGCTCGGCACGAATTACGGTCTCTTCAACTACTACGGCGCTCCGGACGCAGAGAACGTGATCGTTGCTATGGGCTCGATCTGCGACGCCGCAGAAGAGGTTATCGACTACCTTACGGCAAAGGGTGAAAAGGTCGGTCTCGTAAAGGTTCGCCTTTACCGTCCGTTCGTTGCAGAAAAGTTTGCTGCAGCGCTTCCCAAAACCGTTAAGAAGATCGCTGTCCTCGACCGTACGAAGGAGCCCGGCTCGCTTGGCGAACCGCTCTACCTCGACGTTGTTGCCGCTCTCGCACGTGAGAACGTGAAGGCTGACATCTACGGCGGCCGTTACGGTCTTGGCTCGAAGGACGTTACGCCCGCTTCGATCATCGCCGTTTACAACAATCTTAAGAACGAGGCTCCGAAGAACAACTTCACGATCGGCATCGTTGACGACGTGACCGGTCTCTCGCTTCCCGAAACCGAATCGCCCGACACGGCTCCCGCAGGCACCATTTCCTGCAAGTTCTGGGGTCTCGGCGGTGACGGTACGGTAGGTGCCAACAAGAACTCGATCAAGATCATCGGCGACCACACCGACAAGTATATTCAGGCATACTTCCAGTATGACTCGAAGAAGACCGGCGGCGTTACCATTTCGCACCTCCGCTTCGGTGATACGCCCATCAAGTCGACCTACTACATCACGAAGGCTGACTTCGTTGCCTGCCACACGCCGTCCTACCTCCTGAAGGGCTACAAGATCGTCAACGACGTAAAGCCCGGCGGTACCTTCCTTCTCAACTGCCAGTGGAGCGACGAGGAGCTGAACACCTACCTCTCCGCAGAAACCAAGCAGTATATTGCGAAGAACAACATTAAGTTTTACACGGTCAACGCTATCGACAAGGCGAAGGAGATCGGTATGGGCAAGCGCACCAACACGATCCTCCAGGCTTCCTTCTTTGCTCTTGCCAACATCATGCCCATCGCTGAGGCTGTTGACTACATGAAGTACATGGCAAAGAAGTCCTACCTGAAGAAGGGTGAGGACGTGGTTATGCTCAACTACAAGGCAATCGATGCCGGCGTTGATGCGATCCACGAGGTAGCCGTTCCCGCAGATTGGGCTAACGCAGGCGATGCCGTTGCTCCCGAAACCGTTGCAGGCAACCGCAAGGATCTTGTTGACTTTGTAAAGAACGTTGTCGTTCCCGTTGGCAAGATGCAGGGCGATTCGCTCCCCGTTTCGGCATTCTCGAAGTATGTTGACGGTACCTTCCCGCAGGGCTCTGCCGCTTACGAGAAGCGCGGTGTTGCCGTTGACGTTCCTACCTGGATTCCCGAAAACTGCATTCAGTGTAACAACTGTGCATATGTCTGCCCGCACGCTACCATCCGTCCTTACGCACTCTCCGCCGAGGAAGCCGCAAACGCTCCCGCAGAGACCAAGTATACGGCAAAGATGATTGGCAAGGGCTGCGAAAACTACAAGTTCACGATGGCAGTAAGCCCGCTCGACTGTATGGGCTGTACCCTCTGCGTAAAGGCTTGCCCTGTCAACGCAAAGGCAGCAAAGGACGGCACCGACAAGCTTGCAATCAAGATGGTTGCACAGGCTTCGCAGATCGATCAGCAGAAGGTATTCGACTACTGTGTCGATAAGGTTTCCGAAAAGACCGACCTTCCCTTCGCAGACACCTCGGTCAAGGGCAGCCAGTTCAAGCAGCCCCTCCTCGAGTTCTCCGGCTCCTGCGCAGGCTGTGCCGAGACCTCGTACGCGCGTCTTATCACCCAGCTCTTCGGTGAAAGAATGTATATCTCGAATGCTACCGGCTGTTCCTCGATCTGGGGCGGCTCGGCTCCCGCAACGCCTTACACCGTCAACCATGAAACCGGCCGCGGTCCCGCTTGGGGCAACTCGCTCTTCGAGGATAACGCTGAACACGGTCTCGGTATGGCGATCGCACAGAAGACGCTCCGCGAGAAGCTGATGAACAAGGTTGCCGAGATGGCTGCCTCCGACAAGGCATCCGCAGAGTTCAAGGCCGCTGCCGACAACTACTTCGCAACGAAGGATGACGGCAAGGCAAACGATGCCGCTACCAAGGTGCTTGTCAGCGAGCTTGAAAAGGCTGCTGCCGCAGGATGCCCTGTAGCTCCCGCGATCCTCGCAGAGAAGCAGTACCTCTCGAAGAAGTCCGTATGGATCTTCGGTGGCGACGGCTGGGCATACGATATCGGCTTCGGCGGTCTCGACCACGTTCTCGCTTCGGGCGAGGATGTTAACGTGATGGTATTCGATACCGAGGTCTACTCGAACACGGGCGGACAGGCATCGAAGGCATCCTCGATCGGTCAGGTTGCACAGTTCGCAGCAGCAGGTAAGGCAATCGGCAAGAAGAATCTCGCCGAGATCGCAATGTCCTACGGCTACGTATACGTTGCACAGATCGCTATGGGCGCAGATCCCGCACAGACCTTGAAGGCACTTGCTGAGGCTGAGGCTTACAACGGTCCTTCGCTTGTCATCTGCTACGCTCCCTGTGAGATGCACTCCATCAAGGGCGGCATGGCAAACTGCCAGCTCGAGATGAAGAAGGCTGTTGACGCAGGCTACTGGCAGATGTTCCGCTTCAACCCCGCTCTGAAGGAAGAGGGCAAGAACCCCTTCACGCTCGACTCGAAGGAGCCTACCGCAGACTACCAGGCGTTCATCAAGAGCGAAGCTCGTTACGCACGTCTTGCACAGGCATTCCCCGAAAGAGCAGAGGAGCTGTTCAAGAAGGCAGAAGCCTTCGCCAAGGCTAAGTACGAGAGACTGACCAAGTTCACGGCTCTCTACGCACCCGAGGAAAAATAATTCCATATAGAACGCTCTATATAAAATCAAAAGGAACCGATGCGAAAGCATCGGTTCCTTTTGGTTTTCAATTACAGAAGATATGGATAAATTTTGCTTTTTGCAATAAAAATGATGGAGTTTAATATATTTTTATCGCCTTTTCAACCTTTCTCTGCAAGTCTTGCTTCGAGTGCCGCAATGCGCTCTGCCATACGGCGAAGCTCCTGCGCCACGGGGTCGGGGATATGCACCTGGTCAAGCTCGTCGATCACCTTTGCGCCTGCGTTGCGCACGACGCGCGCGGGAATACCGACGGCGGTGGAATTCGCGGGAATTTCTTCAAGCACGACGGCGCCCGCCGCGATCTTGGCGTTGTCACCGACGCGAAAAGGCCCCAGCACCTTTGCGCCCGATCCGACGAGAACGTTGTTGCCGAGCGTCGGGTGACGCGTGCCCGTGTCCTTGCCCGGACCGCCGAGCGTGACACCCTGATAGAGCGTGCAGTTATCGCCGATCTCGGCAGTCTCACCGACAACGACGGCGGCACCGTGGTCGATCACAAGTCCTTTACCGATGGTGGCACCGGGATGGATCTCAACGCCCGTCACAAATTTGGCGGCCTGACTGAGCGCGCGTGCGGCAAAGGTCTCGCCGCGCGTGTGCAGGATGTGCGCCACGCGATACGCCTCCAGCGCGTGCAAACCCGAATAGAGCGCCATGACCTCTTCGTCCGAGGTAGCCGCAGGGTCGCGCTCGCGAAATGCGCGCACGTCGGTCTCCAAAATATGCGGCAGTTCGTCCTCATGCTCGTGTATTACGGCAAAAGCCGCCGCTTTGATCTCGCCGACCGTTTCTTCTTCCAGACCGGAATAGAGCAAAGCTTCGCTCATTTTCCCGATCAATCGATACATCCATTCCTTAGTTTCCATACGAAAGTCCATCGTCTGTCTCCGTTCGCCTTTTTAGTCATTATATGATGAACGGCGCGCTTTGTCAAGTTTTTTCGCACTTTTTCTTATAAAACTTTTGAAAATATCTCCATTTCTATGCGAAAAGAGTGTATAAACGGCGGCGACGATGAAAATAACACCAAGGATGCGCCGCAACCATTCCTGCGGAATATAGCCTGCGGCAAAGCTTCCGATCGCCGCTCCCGGTATTCCCGTCAGCATGGAGACAAGAACGCGCGGATCCCGATAGGTGCGGCGGATCATATGATAGATCACCGCCGACAGAAGCGCAAAAATGAAAAATGCAAGATTTAACGCCTGCGCCTCACGCTGCGGTGTGTCGGTAAAGAGGCGAAGATATACGAGATACAGTCCGCCGCTCCCCACACCAAGCCCTGCCAGAATGCCGATTACAAGCGCAATAAAGAAGGAAGCCGTCATTCAAATATAAACCTCACTCCCGAATAAAGTAACAGAAGCGCGAACACAAGCTTGAGAATCGTTGGACTGATGCGCGTCAGTAGAAAACCGCCAACAGCACCACCGACAAGTGCAGGTACGACATTTTTTGCCGCCGCCTCAAGCGCAAGCTCACCGCGCATAGAATAAGCAAAGGAAGACACCGCAGAAAAAAGCAGCACGGCAAGTGCCGTATAAGCAAAGGTGTTTTTGCTTTTTTCCTTTTCAAAGTAGAAGGGCAGCCCGAGTGCCGTCACCATACCGCCGCCCGCACCGGCAATGCCGTTCAAGAGTCCCGCGGCAAAGAAAAGCGGAAAAAGCAACCACGCATTTTTTCTCTCTTTCTTCATAAACTGCAGATTTTCACCAAGCTTCACCGAATCACGTCCTTTCCGTTTTGCAAAAGTATGGACTCTGTCGAAAAAATTTATGCGGCTTTCGGATTTTTTTCACCTTTTCCCTTGTATTTTTCGTAAAAATTTGTTATTATAGTATATATATGCTTAATATATATCCGTTGGCCGACCCGGCTACGGTTATCTCCGGCGCAAATTGCCGTGACCTTGATCGTATTTACCATATTTGCGTGGATCTCTCCACTCACCCGGATATCTCCGCGCCACATATTGCACGTCTGCGTGCAGGAAAGGACGTTTCATGAGCAAAAACGAAAACACAAAGAGCGAAAAAACAAAAGCTGCCCCCGAAGCCGCACCCACCGAAAACGCGGCACCATCCGCACGCAAGAAAAGCCTCCCGAACACACCATATCAGCGTTCTATGCCGATTATTCTGTTCGCCTTCGCGCTCGTCTCTACACTTTCCCTTATCAAGGATGGCTCTATTCTCGGCGTCGTGGGCAACCATGTCCACAACGGATTGCTCGGTTTTTTTGGCGGCGCCGCCTATCTTGTTCCGTTCTTTTTTGCCACAATGGCATTCACACGTCGCCGCGATATTGAAAACCGAACGCGAATGGCAAAGTGGATCATGGCGTTTTTGTTTACCGTTATGATCGGTGTTCTGTTCTTTATTTTCGGCGTACCTGCCGAAGAACAGGAGACCGCCTACCTGCCCGAGACCGCCTTTGAAAACGGTTATCTGTACGGAAAGGGCGGTGGCGTGATTGGCAGTCTCGTTGCGCACGGACTCATGGTATCGGTCGCAACCGTAGGCACCATGATCGTTTTTGTCGTCGTGGTTCTGCTCTTCCTTATTGCTTATTTCGGCTTTGACCCCCGCGCGTTCCTGGAGCTGCTGGGCGCAAGCTATAAAAAAACCAGAGAAATCCGCATCGCCGAAAAACAAAAAAAGCTGGAAGAAAAAGCGCGCCGTAACGAGGAGAAAAAGCGTATTGCCGACGAAAAGGCGCAGAGAAGAGCTGCTGAAGCCGCAAAACGCGAGGCCGAACGAGCGGCGGCGCGCGAAAAGGCAGCGGCACTGCGTATACAGGAAAGCACAAAAGCCGAATCCTTGCATTCTGAAGCTGCTGACGGGCAAAATTCCCACGAACAGACGCAACGTTCCCCCTTTGTGGATGTCCCCGACGATTTTGACGTTGCTCCGCCCTTTATGGGGGCACGTCCTCAGCCCTTTCAGCCACAGAACGGCACGGAAGGCAATAACGCCCGCCTCGATATTGACGGTACGATCCCCGGCGGTGTCATCACCGATTATCCGCTGGACAACGACATTTTCTTCACGGATCCCAATTCCTCGGACAAAATGCAGCCGCTCCGTCCGGATCGCAGCAATGACGATCCCATGGGGATCGACACCTCCTATGATTATATGAAACGCCGTCAAGGTAGCAACGATTCCACCGAGAACCCCCGCACGCTCTCGGATTTTGCCCGCATTACAACCACAGCCCCTGCTCCCACCTCCTTTGGCATAGGATATACACGCGAAAACGTCGGTGACCACCGCAAAAATGACGACCGACCGCTTGAAGGCGAAAACACGACGGCATCCTTTTTCCGCGCCAGTGGCAGACATGAGCAGGCGATCCGAAATGCGGCGGCACAGAATGTGTCGGGCATCAACGATACCGTTGCACCGACAAACACAACATCGCGGCTTTCGGTCAGCGCGACCGAGCATAACGCCTTCGGCAACGTGACGCAATATGCCCAAACGGACGCTTCCGACAGCGTAGCCTCGGTTTCGGATGCGCAAGGTGCCGCAACACTTGCCGACACGTCGGATCTTCCGCCGTGGGAAGCGGGTGCCTGCTCTGCCGCTCACGATGATACGTTGCCGCCGTCGAAAAACCCCGCCGTGTTTCGCAATCAATATTTGACGTCATCGGTATCCGCAACGCCGGAGATCGACAGCGCAAGCTACACGCAAAGCGTAGGCGGTAACACAAAGCCTGCACAAGGCTCTTATTCCCCCTTCGCAACCCCCGCGCCAACACGTACCGAAGTCGACCGCACCACGGTCAAAAGCAGTCCCGCAAAGACGGACGATGCCGCGAATGAGCGCAAGGGCTTTGACTTTTCACGCTACCGTTACCCCGACATTTCCTTCCTGACTCCACCCGATCTCTCGGACAGCAGCTCGTTGGATGCTGAGGTCGAAGCCAATATGGAAGGTCTGATCCGTACGCTGAAAAGCTACGGTGTCGAGGCGCAGCCGCGCAGCACAACACGCGGTCCGCGTATTACGCGTTACGAGATCGTGCCCGCACTTGGTGTCCGCATCAATGCGATCACCAATCTGCAAAACGAAATCGCCATGAATCTTCGCGCCGAGAGTCTGCGTATTGAGGCACCCATTCCCGGCGACTCGGCGATCGGTATTGAGGTACCGAACAAGACCTCGAAGCCCGTTCGTCTGCGCGCATTGATCGAAACCGATGCCTTCCGCCGCGCTCCCTCGTCCACAACCGTTGCACTCGGTGCCGATATTGCAGGCAACCAGATCTTTGCCAGCATCGCCGAAATGCCGCATCTGCTTGTCGCAGGTGCAACCGGTATGGGTAAATCGGTCTGTATCAACACCTTGATCACGTCTCTGCTCTACAAAGCGCGTCCCGACGAGGTACGTCTGATTCTCGTCGACCCCAAAATGGTCGAATTCAACATTTATCAAGGTATTCCGCACCTGCTCGTCCCCGTCATCAACAACGCAAAGCAGGCACTGGGCGCCCTTAACTGGGCGGCAGAAGAAATGGATCGCCGCTTCTCGATCATTTCGAAGGCAGGTGTACGCGATCTCGACGGTTATACGGCCGCACGTGCACAAAATCCGGATCTGGAGCTGTTACCGCGTATCATCATCGTCATCGACGAGCTGAACGACCTGATCCTCAGCCTCAAAAACTCGAAGCCGCTCGACGACGTTATCTGCCGTATTGCACAAAAGGCACGCGCCGCAGGCGTGCACCTGATCCTCGGCACGCAGCGTCCGACCGTCAACGTTTTGACGGGCAACATCAAAGCCAACATTCCCGCTCGTATCGCTTTTAAGGTTGCACAAAAGGTCGACTCGACCACCATCATCGACTGTGTCGGTGCGGAAAAGCTGCTGGATAAGGGCGACATGCTCTATATGAAATCCTCGAAGATGCGCCGTATCCAGTGTTGTCTCGTAGGCAGCAAGGAGATCGAAAAGATCGTTTCCTTCCTCCGCGCCAACAACGAGGGCGACACCTATGACCACAGCGCAATGGCAGGCATCGACCGTGCGACCAGTGCCGCCGATCAGGAAGCAAACAAGGATACTGCCGCCATGCAGGATTCCGGCGGACACGTTGGTCCCGAGGAACGCAAGTTCTGGGAAGCCGTTGACCTTGCGGCGGGATCGGGCAAAATTGCCACCTCGCTTCTCCAGAGAAAGCTCTCGATCGGCTATGGTAAAGCCGCCAAGCTCATCGACAAAATGGAGGAGCTGGGCATCGTTTCGGCGCAGGACG
>JAZLAP010000085.1:0-7459 GCA_045613265.1 Eubacteriales bacterium
AAAAGAAATTGAAAAAGGAATTCTTCTTTATCTTGAAAAAAATTCCGCAGGCCCTCTTTTTAATCTGTGGTTTCGTGACCTCTCCATTCTTTCCATGAGCGAGGAAAAAATTCTTTTCCGCACCTCGTCCGCCATCAAAAAGGACAACCTGATTTCCAACGCACGTCTTTCCGAGCTGATCACGTCTGCCATCACCGAAACCTGTGCTTATCCGTTTTCCTACGAGGTCGTCGTTTCCGAGCAAGAGGAAGCAAATTCTTCAACCGAAAACGCACAGGAGAGCATTCCCGCGTATCGCGAGGAGATGCAGCAAAGCGAAGAAGCCGAAAAAGAGAAAGCCGAGTCTATCGAGGAGCAGAAAAAACGAAGCATTGCCGCAGCCATCGAGGGACCGTCTATCATCAAGGAATATACCTTTGAAAACTTTATCGTAGGCGAATCCAATAAATTTGCGCATGCCGCCTGCCGCGCCGTTGCCAACCGCGACGAATCCTATAATCCGCTTTTTATTTACGGTCAGAGCGGTCTTGGTAAGACGCATCTTCTTTACGCCATTACGAATCAGATGAAGGAAAGCTCACCGTCGATCCGTATCGTTTACAAGAAGGGTGACGATTTTACAAACGAGCTTGTCCTCAGTATTCAGGGCGGTACCGCCGCCACCGCCGCTTTTCGCGATAAATACAGAAGCGCCGACGTTCTTTTGATCGACGATATTCAGTTTATTGCGGGAAAGGAAGCAACGCAGGAGGAATTCTTCCACACCTTTTCGACGCTTTACGAGGAAGGAAAGCAGATCATTCTGACCTCTGACCGTCCGCCGAAGGAAATCAAAACGCTTGAGGAACGGCTGCGCACTCGCTTTGAATGGGGACTGATTGCCGACATTCAACCGCCTTCCTTCGAATTGCGCACGGCAATCATCCGTAAAAAGGCAGAGGCACTCAATATCGCTATATCCATGCATATGGTCGAATACATGGCGGAAAAGCTGCAAAACAACATCCGTCAGATCGAGGGAGCCTTAAAAAAGCTGTCTGCATACACGCTTCTTTATACCGGCGAGATCGACGAGGAAAAGATCAGAACCGTTGTTTCCGAGTTTTCGACGGGCATCGTTTCTCCCGAGGATATTGTCAAACAGATCTTTGCTGAGATCTACGATAAATACGGCGTGACCGAAAAGGACATCAAAAGCGGAAAGCGTACACAGAATATTGCGGGCGTCCGTCACGTGACCGTTTATCTGATCAAGGAGCTGACCGATTTTTCACTTTCAAGGATCGGAAAGATCATGAACCGCGACCACACGACCATTCTTTCTTCGATCGCCAATATCGAAGAAAAGATGAAAAAGGATCCGACGATGGAAAGCGAGATCAACGAAATCATCGGAAAAATCCGCAAATAAAATCAACAGTTTCCCGTGGAAAATACCCCTTTATCTATGTGGAAAAGCTGTGGAAAACCAAGTCCTTTTTTGCCTGTTTAAAACATTTTTCCTTTTCCACAGGTTTTAAACAATAAAACATATCCTTTTTCTCTTGACTTTGTCTTTGTTTTTCAGCTTTTCCATATTTTCCACCGCCTCTACTGCTACTCCTACTATCCTATAGTTATAAACGCTTGTCTTTTTGCTTTGCGACGCAAGGAAAAAAAGTGAAAGGTCGTCAAAGCTCCGAACTTCTTATACTCTGTTTTCGGATAAATTCATTTTAATATTAAAAAGCTTCAAAAAAGCTCTTCTTAAAAGAAAGGTAAAACAATGAAAATCGTTTTTGATAAGGCTGATCTTCTGAATAAGCTTCTTCCCGCTATGGGTACGGTTTCCACGAAGAATACCATTTCCGCCATCGAGGGCGTTCTGATCGATGCCGAAGAGGGAAGCGTACGCCTTTCTACTTACGATATGAATAAGGGTGTTCGCTCCTTCCTCAGTGATGCGACCGTAGAGGAAAGCGGCAGCTATATCATCAATGCCTCGCGCCTTTTGCAATACGTAAAGGTCATGCCCGCAACGGGTATCGTTCTTGAGGTCGATTCGGGTCTGAATGCAAAGCTTTATTCGGGAAAATCCTCGTTTTCTCTCTTCGCTTTTAAGGGCTCCGAATTTCCGTCTCTTCCCGAGCTGCGCTCCGAAAAAGGATTTTCGATCAATAGCGGTGTCTTGAAAAAAATGATTACAAAGGTCATTCATTCCATTGCGGTACAGGAAAACCGTCCTATGCTTTGCGGCGCATATTTTCAGATCAAGGGAAATCGCATGGAGGTCGTTTCCTGCGATAGCTATACGCTTTCAAAATGCAGTGTGATCTGCGACATTGCAAGCGTCGGTGAGCTTGCAACCGATCAGTATTCCTTTATTATTCCCGGACACGCGCTGAACGAGCTTATTCGCATGCTTCCCGATGACGAAAGCATTCTGGTCTATCTGTCACGCAAGCATGCAATCTTCAAAATGGACAGTATGACCTTCTTTACACGCATGATCGACAGCGAATATATCGATTACGAGCGCATTATTCCGCGCGACCAGACCATTCGTGTCCGTATCAACCGTCAGCGTCTCCTTGAAGGGCTTGAGCGTGCCGGCATTGTTGCCGAGGAAAAAATACAAGGCGGACGAAGCCACGTCAAGGTCGTTGTATCCGGCGATATGCTGTCCTTGACTTCCTCTTCGGTCAACGGTAAGGTGTATGACGAAATGAAGTGTGAGCATGAGGGCGAAGATATTGAGATAGGCTTTAACTGCCGCTATCTCATCAACAGTGTCCGTGCCGCCGACAGTGAAGAGGTATACGTGACGTTGAAGTCACCAAAGCAGAGCATTACGATCGAGCCTGTGGAAAAGAAAGAGGAAAGCGACTTTTTCTATATGGTTCTGCCGGTTCGCATGAACGAATCCTGATATGCTTTTAAAAGAGCTTCATATCCGCGATTTTCGCAATATTGCCGAGGCAGGTCTTATCTTTACCGAGGGCGTAAATCTTCTTTACGGGAATAACGCAGAGGGAAAGACCAATGCGCTTGAGGCAATCTATTATTTTGCCAGAGGAAAAAGCTTCCGTACACCGCGCGACACAGATCTTATTCGCGAGGGGCGTGACTTTTTTTCGTTGGATCTTCGGTATACCGAGGGAGAAAAGGAAAAAAAGCTTGCATATCGCATAGCCAAAAAAGAAAAAATACGCGAAAAAAACGGAATACGCGTTTCCTCTCCGTCCGAGATGATCGGACATTTCCGCGCTGTTTTGTTTTGTCCGGAGCACTTATCTCTTGTGAAAGGAAGTCCGGAAGAGAGACGAGCCTTTCTGAATATCGGTATATCACAATGCTATCCTTCCTATATTCCGCTTTACGCATCCTATATGAAGGTGCTGGATAACAGAAATTCTCTCTTAAAGATGGCACAAAAGGGATATTACGTAGATCGCGAAGAGCTTTACGTCTGGTCGGAAAAGCTGTCGGAATATGCGGCGCACATTTATGCGTATCGTAAGGATTATATAAACAAAATAGCGGCGTATGCCCGCCCGTATCTTTACGAGCTTTCGGACGGAAAAGAGGATATGACGCTTCTTTATGAAAGCGATATTGAGGGTGAATGCGATCCCTTTACCGTTTATAAGCGAAAGGCTACGGAAAATATGGAGCGCGAGATTGCGGTCGGATACAGTCTTTACGGTATTCACCGTGACGATCTTGACATACGTATCGGAGAACGCTCCTCGCGTGTTTTCGCATCACAGGGGCAGCAAAGAAGCATCGTTCTTTCGCTGAAGGAGGCAGAGGGCGAGGTCTCGCGCGACTGTTCGGGTGAATATCCCGTATTTCTGTATGACGACGTTTTATCCGAGCTTGATGAAAAAAGACAGCAAAGGCTTCTCTACGGATCGGGAAAAAAGCAGATTATCGTCACGTCCTGTAACGAAGAGCATTTCGGTGACAGTGTAAAAAACCGTATCTATACCAAAGGGGGACAGTATGCTTCTGCACATCGGTAAGGGCGTTACCGTCCACAGTAAAAGCATTATCGGTATTTTTGATATGGATACCGCAACCGTTTCGGGCATCACGCGTGAAGCCTTGAAGCATTATGAAAGAAAGAAAAAGGTGGAATACGGAGACAGTGATATTCCGCGCGCCTTTCTTTTATGTAAGGAAAAAGAGGGTGACAAGATTCTTCTTTCTCATATTTCGTCACAAGGACTCCGTTTGCGCGTTGAGCGTCCTCTTTCGGGAACAGACGAGGGAGCTTAAAAATCCGATGCTGAAATATATCGTTTAAAAATAAAAATACCCCCATTTCCGCCAAAAAAGGCTTTATAATGTAAAAAAAATTCTGTATAACAAATTTTACGAAATACATGTAAAAGGTGAGATCATGGAAGAAGTAAAGGACTTGCGAGAGGAGCTCGCGGAAAACAGCGAAAGCGGTGAATATAACGACAGTAATATTCAGGTCTTAGAGGGACTTGAGGCTGTCAGAAAGCGTCCCGGTATGTATATCGGTACGACGTCGCAAAAGGGACTTCACCATCTCGTTTATGAGATCGTGGATAACTCGATCGACGAGGCGCTTGCCGGCGAATGCAGCCTGATTACCGTGACCGTTCACGAGGATAACAGTGTTTCTGTCAAGGATGACGGACGCGGCATTCCCGCAGGTATGAACGAAAAGCTTGGTATTCCCACGCTTGAGGTCGTTTATACCGTATTGCATGCGGGCGGTAAGTTCGGCGGCGGAGGATATAAGATTGCCGGAGGTCTTCACGGTGTCGGTGCCTCGGTCGTTAACGCGCTCTCCGAATGGATGGAGGTCGAAAATAAGAGAGACGGTCACGCTTATACCGAACGGTTTGAGCGCGGCAAGGTCGCGCGCGCCTTTGAAGAAAAGGGAGCAACCGAAGAGCACGGCGTTTACGTGCATTTCAAGCCCGATCCCGAGATCTTTCAGGATACGACCGAATTTGATTACGATATTCTTCTCAACCGTATGCGCGAGCAGGCATTTCTGAATGCCGGCGTAAAAATTCTTCTCCGTGACGTGCGCCCCGGCCGCGAGCAGGAGACGATGCTCTATTATGAGGGCGGTATCGTCAGCTTTGTCGAATATCTGAACGGGCTGAAGCATTGCGAGGTCGTCCATCCTACAGTTATCTATATGAAGGGGGAAAAGAACGGCTCGATTGCCGAGGTCGCACTCCAGTATAACGATACCTACAATGAAACGCTCATGTCCTTCTGTAACGGCATGAACACGATTGAAGGCGGTACGCACGAGACAGGATTCAAGAATGCACTGACGAAGGTACTGAACGATTACGCAAGAAAATACGGTATTTTGAAGGCTTCCGACAAAAATCTGTCGGGTGAGGACGTCCGCGAGGGCATCTGTGTTGTCATCAGTATCAAAATGGAGGACGCACAGTTTGAGTCGCAGACCAAGGCAAAGCTCGGAAACAGTGAGATCCGCGTGCTTGTGGATGCGATCGTTTCGGAAAAGCTGTCCGAATATCTTGAAGAAAATCCCGTTGTTGCCAAGACGATCCTTGAAAAGTCTTTGTCGGCGTCGCGTGCGCGCGAGGCGGCGAGAAAGGCGCGCGAGGCAACACGCAGAAAGAGCGTGCTCGAAAGCAACAGTCTTCCCGGCAAGCTTGCCGACTGTAACGAAAAGGACGTTGAGGTCACCGAGCTTTACCTCGTCGAGGGTGATTCGGCAGGAGGCTCGGCAAAGTCGGGACGAAATCCGAACTATCAGGCGATCCTGCCTCTGCGCGGTAAGGTATTGAACGTTGAAAAGACACGTCTCGATAAGGTATACGCAAACCAGTCGCTGATCCCGATCATTCAGGCACTCGGATGCGGTATCGGTGAAGAATTTGATCTTGCAAAGCTTCGTTACGGTAAGGTCATCATTATGGCGGATGCCGACGTTGACGGTAGCCATATTCAGATCCTTCTTTTAACCTTCTTCTTCCGTCATATGCGGAAGCTGATCGAGGAGGGACGCATCTTCCTTGCACAGCCGCCGCTTTATAAGGTATATAAAAAGGGAACGAAGGGCAAGGAATATTACGCCTTCTCGGATGCCGAGCGCGACCAATTCATTGCCGAGCTTGGCGGCAGCGGTGTCGAAGCCGATCGCTACAAGGGTCTTGGTGAAATGGATCCCGATCAGCTTTGGGAAACCACGATGGACCCCGAACGGCGTACCATTCTCCGCGTAACGATGGAGGAGGCAATGATCTGCGACGAGATGTTCTCGCTTCTGATGGGCGATAAGGTAGAGCCGCGCCGCCGTTACATTGAAGAAAACGCAAAATTTGCCGAGAACCTCGATATTTAAGGTAGGTAAGAAACATGGCAGAGAAAAAACAGAACTTTTTATATCCGGATCAGAAGATTCTGGATGTCAGCATAGAAAAGCAGGTTAAAAAATCCTTTATCGAATATTCGATGAGCGTTATCATGAGCCGTGCGCTTCCCGACGTCCGCGACGGTATGAAGCCGGGTCAGCGCCGCGTGATGTACGCAATGTACGAGGATCATCTCACGCACGACAAGCCCTTCCGTAAGTCGGCAACGACGGTCGGTAACGTGCTTGGTCGCTATCATCCGCACGGTGACTCGTCGGTGTACGGCACGATGGTGCGTATGGCGCAGTCCTTCAGCCTTCGCTATCCGCTCGTTGAGGGACACGGTAACTTCGGCTCGATCGACGGTGATCCGCCTGCGGCTTACCGTTACACCGAGGCAAGAATGTCGAAGATCGCGGACGAAATGCTCCGCGACATTGAAAAGAACGTCGTCAGATTTGCCCCGAACTTTGATAACCGTTTAAAGGAGCCTACCGTTCTTCCGTCGCGTATTCCGAACCTGCTCGTCAACGGCTCGGTCGGTATCGCCGTCGGTATGGCAACGAATATTCCGCCGCACAACCTCGGTGAGGTCATTGATGCGGCAATCTACCGTATGGAAAATCCCGAATGCACGGTTGAGGATCTCATTGACTATCTTCCCGGCCCCGATTTTCCGACCAAGGCGATCATTTACGGTAAAAGCGGTATTTTGCAAGCGTACAGAACCGGCTCGGGCAGAATTTATGTCCGTGCGCGCGCCGAGATCATTGAGGATAAGCAGCAGATCGTTGTAACCGAGCTTCCGTATATGGTCAATAAGAGCCTGCTTGTCGAGACGATGGCACAGCTCGTCCGCGATAAAAAGGTGGAGGGCATCCGCGATATTCGCGACCTTTCGTCCGACCGCGAGGGCGGCATCCGCATTGTGATCGACTGTAAGCATGATGCCAACTGTCAGGTCATTCTGAATCAGCTTTATAAATTCACACAGCTTCAGGACACTTGTGCCATCAATATGCTGGCACTCGTGAACAACGAGCCGCGTGTGCTTTCGCTTCCGAATATCCTCGATTACTACATCGAGCATCAGGAATCGG
>JAZLAP010000086.1:0-24662 GCA_045613265.1 Eubacteriales bacterium
TTCCGTACCAATATTCGGAGAGGAGATAGCTACCCGTGCAGTACTTTGCCACCGCCACGTCAACGTAGTCGCCGAGAAGACCGGCTAGCATCGTCGTCATATTACCGCCCCACGAGATACCGTTGATCGCGATCTTATCCTGCATGACGGAAATGCCCGAAAGGCTGTTTCCGCTTTCGTCCATAATAACGCCGTTCGAATAGAGCAGATTGAAGACGGTAAGACCGCCTACGACCGACTTATACATGGTAGCGGTATAGGGGTTGCCCGTGAAATCGAACTTGTAGTTCGGGCCGTTGTAGCCCGTCGAGGGGCAATTTTCCGCCGCGATACCGGGCTGGTCGTATGCCACGGCGATGTAGCCCTTCTTTGCCGCATCAACGACGCCGTTGTAGAAGTCGTCGCCCTTTCCGCTGCCGCCGTGAATGAACATGACGCCGGGATATTCGCCCTCTGCCGCAGGGTGTGCAACGACGGTATAGATGCCAAGCCCAAGCTCGTCAACGCCGACGAGAAGCTTGTGAACGTAAACGTTGTGTTCACCGCTTCCGCCTGCTATATAGGTCGAGGAAAGCACCTCGTTGATCTTGGTGGGCGCAATGCTTTCGGGCATATAGTCCGCGTAAATGTCGATCGCATTCTCGGGAAGCTCGTATTCGGGCTCCTCGGGAGGCGGCTCCGGCATCTTGTCGCCGACACGGACGAGGAAGAAGGTCGAAATGTGTGTGTAATTCGAGCATTCGAGAGCAAAACTCTGCGTGCCCGCCGAAAGATTGAAGGTATCACCGTCGCCGTTAATGGCAAGGAGAAGCGTGGAGGTTGACGTGCCGTGAGTGCTATTGGCGGTCGCGGTGAACGTGTTCAACGTCACGCGCTCGGAGACGTTCTTGCCCTCGGCAATCGTCGAAAGCGTCAGCTTAACGTCCTTCGAGATGTTACCGACCGCGTAGAGACGGTATGCGCCGTCTTCGGAAATGTTGACGGACGGGAACAGGATGACGTCACCCGAACGGATGGTTACGTTATGGTTGTTCAACGTACCGTCAGTCGTGTTCTTGATGACCGAATTCGTCGTATCGTAGGTGTTTGCTACGATATGTACCTCCGCCGCCGATGCGTCTGCTACGTTCACGAGCCTCACGCCGCGAAGCGCAAAGCCGTAGTTTCCTTCGGGCGAGATCTTCAGCGTGTTCGTGCCGTTCTCAAGCCGGACCGAGCAGGCAAAGGCGTTCGTACCGCTTTCGGAGGCTTCAAGGCGCGTGCGGAAGCGCGGAAGCGATTTGGCGGTGATGGAGGAATTTTCAATTTTGAGATACTTGACCTGCGACGAAGCCGTAAAGTCAAGGTAAAGGTCGTAGTAGCCCGCGGTCGCGCCCGAAAGCGTCACGGTTGCCACCTGTCCCGACGAAAGAGGGATATAGCCCTCGGTATCTACGCTGACGCCGCTCGGTGCCGCAATGCTTCCGTCTGCAACGCTTGCCGTCAGGCTGTCGCGGACGATACCGACGGTAACGCTTCGGTCGGCGGTCACGTTCGTGACGGGCGTATTGTATTCGGAGATCTTGTAGTTCTTCGGGGCGGTGTAGATCGGCGTTACGGCACTTTCACCGTGGCAGACCTTCTGTACCGAAAGCATCTTTCCGTCAACGTCGTAGTAGGTAACGGTGTGCGTAGCGGGAACGAGAATGATCTCGTTAAAGAGTACCTGTACACCGCTGTTGACCGTCAGGTGAAGCGTGTTGCCGCCCTCGTAGAGCTGTACCGTTCCGAGCGAAAGATAGGTGCCGCCCGAGCCGTTCGAGCCGTTACCCCTTTCGGCAAGGGAAGAATTTACCGTAGTGAGCGTTTCGCCGCCGTCCGCCGCCGTACCGACGATCGAGCGCAGCGTTGTTTTCACGCTACCCGATACCGCGCCGATGGCGTATACGTTATAGTAGCCCGCCTTCATGTCGTAGAAGCGCATCGCCACGTTGTTTCCCAGGCGGAGACGGTAGAAGCGGTGACTGTTGTAGTCCTGCGAGCCGACCGATTGACCGGTGCCCGTGAAGGTGATGCGTGCGCGGTCCTCCGAAAGCGACGCCGAAAGCAGTGTCGTATCGGTCGAAAGCTCCTCGGCAAGCGTAAAGGTAAGGCTGTCGAGGGTGATGGCACCCGTGACTGCCGTAAAGGAGACCGTGTTATCCCCCTCCTCGAGGTGAACGTAGAATACGTCTGCGGTTGCATCCGTAGCGGCGTTAATGTACTGCACGACGGCTCTGTCGTTGTAGGAGAGCTTATGATAGTATTTCGTCCCGGCCGTATAGCCGACGGTCACCTTATAGATACCCTCGCGCATATTCGTCAGCGTGTAGGTGTCGGTAGTTTGACCTTTGGAAAGCGAGAGCGGCGTGTCAAAGGTGATGGCTTCCGTGTCCTTCATATAGATACCGATGACCTTTCTTACGTTCTGGTTGTTGCGGATCGCGTCGGACGAATCGGGGTTCGCGTCGTCGTTCCAGTAGGCACTGAGCTCGTAGAGCGAGCAGCCGATGCCGTAAGTGCTGTCGGCAGTACCGAATTCGTTGCCCTCGCCATAGGTGTACACGATCTCGGTCACACCGTTCTTCGTGAGCGCGAAGAATGCGGAAAAGATATAGGCGGCATCAAAATGCTTGCGTGTCTCGGCGTCGGGACGGAAGTAACCCGTGTAGGCGAAGGTGGCGGTGCTTCCGTTTCGCGAGACGAAAAGGTTCGTGGCGTACTCTGCCGCTTCGTCGCTGCTATATACCGTAACGGCAGCAGCGCCCTCGACGTTTACCGCATAGCCGTTTTCGACCTTCGTTACCGTAAGATCGTGCGGCGTGCGGAGCGCGTTTCCGCGGGCTTCGGTGGCAATGATCGCACCGAATTCAACGGTGTATCCTGCATTCTCCAGCGCGGTGACCTTTTCCATATCTACCGTGTAGAGCGAGCGGATGCCCGGCATGTCCTGCCGTAGACGAAGCTGAAGTCCGTCGTAGGTAACGGGAGAAGTCTCCGCGTCAACACCGTCGGCGGAAGCCGTCACGGTGACAACCGAGAATAGGGTGAATAACAGAAAGAGGAACGCGAACAGTTTTCTTTGCATAGTGGGTGACCCTTTCCTAATGTAGTTTTTATGCTTTACAGTTTCATTATAATGCATAGCATAGAAAATGTCATTCCAAAATTCACACATAAAATTTAGAAATCGTAAATTTTCTTACTTTTTGTATACGATGGCTTGACAAGTCGCAAAGCCTTTGCTATAATGACGGTATGGACTTTATTTTAAACACACTTGAAACTAAAATCAGTGTCCCGCGCATTGCCAACGTGCACTTCTTTGATTTTCCGCAGGGCTACGAAACCGCGTGGAACATTTGAGATGGTTAATATTTACGTTTAAATTATACGCTATTATAAAAGGAATGTCAAGGCGTTTCTTGTGAGGATGTCAATATTTTCTCCGGATGTGAGGATCTACGAGCAGGAAGCGCAAGTATAACAAGAAGGTTTTTTCGTCAATACGGTAAAACAGAGACAGAAGCAACACCTCTTGTTTCTTTGGTGATGCAAATGAAAATTTCCAGATGAAGTGTTACGAAATTGATCGTCACCATCGTGAATGATATTATTATATCATACAAAACGGCAAAAGTCTTGTGTTTTTTCGTTCGATTTTTAAGTTTTTATTGACCGTATCATCCTGCGTCGGCTATAACGGATAGCGTAATGTAACACCGTTTTTGCGAAAGAGGATCCTCCCCTTGCCGCATGGCAAGGGGAGGATCCTCTTTCTATGTGAAATGTATTAAAATATGCAAATACGTAAACTAAAAATTACATTTTCCCGCATTTTTTGTCAAAGCTGGGGTTGCATGCATAGAAATTCTTGCAGTTCAGGCGATCCTGCGTGATGCGGAGCGCATCGCCGAAGCGCTGGAAGTGCACAACCTCGCGCATGCGGAGGAAGCGCAGAACGTCAATGACGTCGGGATCGTCACAAAGACGGATCAGGTTGTCATAGGTCACGCGCGCTTTTTGCTCTGCTGCAAGGTCCTCGTGGAGATCGGCGATGACATCGCCCTTGACACCGATATAAGCGGCGGTGAAGGGGGTGCCGGATGCCGACGTGGGGTAAACGCCGGTCGTATGATCGACGAAATAGGTGTCAAAGCCCTGTTCCTTGATCTCCTTTTCCGAGAGGTTGCGCGTTAGTTGATAGATCATGCTGGAGATCATCTCGACGTGAGCAAGCTCCTCGGTACCGACATCGGTCAGGATACCGACGACCTCGTTGTACGGCATCGAAAAGCGCTGGGAAAGATAGCGTGTGGAAGCGGCAAGCTCGCCGTCCGGGCCGCCCATCTGGGAAATAATAAGCGATGCGAGCTTTGGGGACGGATTTTTGATTTTGACGGGGTATTGCAGGCGTTTCTCATAAATCCACATAGTTTAACCTCCCATCTGCCAGGGCCAAGGCTGGCGGGACCAGAGAAATTCGTCGGCGTATCCGTCGCCCGTTGCAGTCAGGGGTCCGAATTCTTCCTCGTACATTTCGGTGAGTCGCATCAGCTCCTCGACTGCCTTGCGGTATTCCTTCAGCGTTTCCTGATTGTCGGGATGACCGTCGAGGTACAGATTCATTTCGAGGACGGCGAAGGAAAGAGCCGTAATGTCGGCTAAAAGCGATTCGCGGTCGTTATTTGCGTTGTTCATTTTTTGCCGCCTCCGATCTCCAAGGGGAAGAAAAGCTCCGAAAACAGCGTGCCGTGCGCAAGCGCTTCGTCTACCTTGTACAAATTACGGTAATATTGCTTTGGAACGTACGCCATAGCGAGTGGGAAGCCGCGCATGGCATCGTTGCGGTCGGGCGCGCAGGGTGGATTCGCGCCGCTTTGTTCTTTTGCGGCGGTGGCAACGCTACCGTCGCAATCGTCGCATGAGGATGTATTGCGCAGGCGGCGATAATACAGATATCGATTCATAGCATAACTCCTTTACTGTCGTTGTCTGCAAGGGCAGTATATGTTACGTGGGAATTTTGTGACAATTTTTTTCGGATCACGGTATGCGGCTTGACTTTTGGCGCCTGTATGTGATACAATAATAAAGTATAATATGAAAATGAAAAAGGGGGACGGTTATGCAATATTTTGCCGATACAAACCGTATTGCTCTTTCGGCGATCGATCTCGCGCGCATTCTGTTCCCCGTCGGAAAAAGCGCGGAGACACTTTTGCCGACGTCATCTCTCCTTGCACGACTCATGGACGCCCCCGCTCCGGCAACGCTTTCGTATTCCTTCCCGATCCTTGACTGCGAGGCTTCTGTTGATATCGCGGTGGCACGCGTCGATGCGGATTCGGTTACGCGCGTTGTGCTTTTGCCCGACGACGCTACTGCCGTGCCGCCGCTTTATGATAGGCGTGCGCGTACCGAGGGGCTTCTCGCACTCCTTGCGACGGGCGCAAAAACGCTGGAAACCGTCTATTACGCCGTCGGCAGCCGTTTTCTTTCGCGGACAAGCGAAACGCCGACCGAAGAAACGCTTATGAAGTGCAAGACACGCCTTGTGTCGCTTTTGTCGGATCCGCTTTCTCTTTTCCTTGACCGTGCGCGCCATCGCTTGCCGACCATGCGTGCGGCAAAATTTCCCTATCCGTCGGCGCGCCGCGGTCAGCGCGACTTTATGGAAGCTGTCAGCCGCACGCTCGTGCGCGGCGGAAGCCTTTTTGCCGTTGCTCCCACCGGTACGGGGAAAACGGTATCGGTGCTGTATCCCGCAATCCGCGCACTCGGACAGGGGCATACCGAAAAGGTATTTTATCTCACACCGAAAAGCACGACGGCGCGTGTTGCCGCCGACACCTGCGGTCTGTTTGCTCAAAACGGCGTTGCACTGCGTGCGCTTTGCGTAACGGCGAAGGAGAGGATCTGCCCCCGCAGGGGCGAGTGCCGCCTTCCGCATTCGATTTGCAAATTTCTTTCCTCGAACGGAGAAAAGGAGCGCGAGGCGGCACGCGCGCTTCTTGCGGAAGGAAAGCCTGTGGTGGGCGAAGCCGATCTGCTTTCTGCCGCGAAGGCGGCGGGTGTTTGCGCCTACGAGCTGACGCTTGCCTACGCCGAGCTTGCCGATATCGTGATCTGCGACTACAACTACTTGTTCGACCTTGACGTGTACATGCGCCGCTTTTTTGATATGGGGGGCGCATACGCTTATCTGATCGACGAGGCACACACGCTTGCCGAGCGCGCATCCGATATGTATTCGGCAGAGCTTTCGGACGGATTTTTTACGGATGTGCTGTCTCAATTGGACGAAAAATGTAATCTATACGTTACATTATCTGCGGTAGCAGAGGAGCTTCGTGCGGAGCTTTTTTCGCATTTAAAGGATGCTGTCCGCGTTGAAGAAAACGGTGCATCGGTCATGCTTGCGGTGGAAAAGAAATGCCCCGACTTTGTGCAGCCTCTGTTTATCCGTGCCGAGCAAGCGTTGCTTGCGGCATCGCGCGACAAGGCATTTCCGTTTGCGCTTCGTCTTTCACTTGAAAAGTCGGCACGCACGCTTTCCTCCTTCCTCCAAAGGCTTCGCTTTTATGGCGAGGGGTATACGACCTTCTTTCGCAAAAGAGGAGAGCAGCTTTTCGTGAAGCTTGTCTGCCTTGATCCCGCGGCGATTCTCGCTGCCCGTACCGAGACCGGACGGAGTGCCGTTTTCTTCTCGGCAACCCTAACGCCGATCGAGTATTACCGTTCGGTTCTCGGCGGTGACGGCATGTCTTCGGAGATCCTCGTGCCGTCTCCCTTTTCAGAAACACAGATGGCGGTCGCAGTGATAGATAAGCTATCGGTACGCTACCGCATACGCGGGGAGACGCTGATGCTTGCCGCCGACGCCATTCGTCGGATGACAGAGGCGCAGACAGGAAACTACATGGTATTTTGTCCCTCCTTTGCGTATATGGAAGCACTGTCCGAGGCCTTTCGCCGTGTATCGCCGCACACGCGCGTGCTGTTGCAGGAGCGCAACATGTCTTTTGCCGAGCGAGATGCATTCCTTGCGGCATTCTCCGAGGATTCGCAGGAAACGCTCGTCGGCTTTACCGTATCGGGTGGTATTTTCGGAGAAGGGATCGACCTTGCGGGACGGCGCTTGATCGGTGCCGCCGTGGTGGGTGTCGGGCTTCCGCCGGTCACCGCCGAGCGCGAGGCAATGCGCGAGTATTACGACGAGCGCTTTGAGAAGGGGCGTGAGTTTTCCTACGTCTACCCCGGCGCAAACCGTGTTTTGCAGGCGGCGGGGAGAGTCATTCGGCGCACGACCGACCGCGGTGTGATCCTTTTGATCGATGACCGCTTTGCCGAGCCGGTATACAGGCAGCTTTTGGCGGACAGCTTTTGCCGCATTCGCTATATCGGCAACGGCGATGCGCTTTCGCATTTCTTTTCGGTGTTCTGGAATACGTGACGACTCTTGCCTCTATTGACTTTCGCCGATAGTAGTGATATAATGATAATATAATAAACGTTACATCGACGGTAACGGTGGTAGGGCAGGACAAGCAAAAGCAAACGGAATGGGGGTTATGTCGTGAAGGATATATCTGCTTCGCATACACGGCTATACGCTGTGCTCGGCGGCTTTGCCTTATATGTATATCCCTTCGTGGGGGCGGCGCTTTGTCTTGCCGCACATGTGTTTGCGCCGCTTGACGTTTTCTTTGCGTATATCACACTTTCGCTCGGACTTTTGCTGACACTGTGCCTGCGTGAGCTGTATCCGATGCTGGTGCCGTCTCTGTTTTATTTCTTTTCTGCAAACCGTGAGCATTCGCCGGGCCCGCCCGTGTTCAGCGATCATTATCATCAGCCGCATATTGCGATCCTGACGCTTCTGTATATCGTGATATGCGTTATGACCTTTATTTTGTTTCGCGTTGCCGCGCGGCGGAGGGAAAAGGCGAGGCTTTCGAAAAATTACCTTTCCATGCTTCCGTTTTTTATCGCGCTGATCGTTGGCGGGGTAGGAAACGAAAGAGCCGGATGGGCGGATATTGGCTATACCGCGATCCTTGCCCTCTCGTTCAGCATTCTCTATCTTGCCTTCCGCCCTTATATGAACGGTAAAAGGGACGCTCTTTTCCTTATGCGGCTTCTTGTTGCCCTGGGGCTTGCCGTCGTCGGTATGCTTGTGTTTACGCATTGCGATTTTTATATAGCGAACGGGCAGCCGGTGACCGAGACCGAATTTTCGGTCGGATGGGGTGTCACAACGTCGGTGGGGCTTACTCTTGTGATGCTGATCCCGTCTGCCTTTTATCTTGCGGCGGTGCATCCGCGGCGGGTGTATTATATCGGCATCGGTACCTTGTTTTTGCTTTCTGCACCGCTCAGCTTTTCGCGCGGTGCTATGCTGTTCGGCGGGATGGTATATCTGCTTTCTGTTTTTCTGTATCTTTATATCCGCGGCTTTCTGAAGGCGATACGCGTGCTTTCTCTCGCTCTTGCCTGCGGCGTTGTCCTTGTTGCCGTTCTTTCGTTCTTTTTGCCCGATCTGCGTGCGCTTATGGCTGCGGCATTCAACGATAACGGCAGATATAGTCTCTTTTCGATCGCCGTGACGAGGTTTATCGAAAACCCGCTTTTCGGATCCGGCTTCTACGATAGCTATTCGAACGAATGGGTCTTCGATGTTTTGCCGCATTTTTACCACAACACTTATCTGCAGATACTGGCATCGGCAGGCATCTTCGGTATTCTTGCTTATGCATATCACCGTACCGTTACCGTAAAGATGCTGCTTGCGAAGCGAACGCCCGAGGTCTTTTTCGGAATGCTGGGCATTTTTGCAATCATGCTCGTGTCCTTCCTTGACGTTTTGTTCTTTATCTTTTACCCGGGACTTATCTATTCGCTCTACATGCTTCTCTTTGACAGTGATAACGACGGTAAAAGCGCAAATTGACAACATAAAACAAGACCGTCCGAGCGTTTCGTTCGGACGGTCTTTTCGCGTGTCTTCCTTCTTTACGTGAGGGGTTCGCCTTTTTTATTGAAGAGCGGAAGCGGTGCAAGATACACGAGGTCGTCGCGGTCAATGGCATCGCCCTCGGCAAGGACTGCCATTTTTCCGACGATCTCACCGCCTGCCTGCGTAACGAGTGCTTCAAGCGCCTGCAAGGATGCGCCGGTGCTGATGACGTCGTCCACGATCAGGACGCGCTTACCCTTCATATAGGCAGCGTCGTCTCCGTCGAGGTAGAGCTTCTGCGGATTTTTCGTGGTGATCGACGTAACGTCAAGCTCCAGTACGTCGTGCATGTAGAGCTTGGGGGCCTTGCGTGCCAGAATGTAGCGATTCACTTGCATCTGACGCGCCATCTCGTATGCAAGCGGTATTCCCTTGGATTCTGCCGTGATCATGACGTCGTGCTCGGGCGCAAGACGAATCAGCTCGCGTGCGGCGGCACATGTCAGCTCCACGTCACCGAACATCACGAAGGCGGCGATGTAAAGCTCGTCATTCAAAGGACAGAGCGGAAGCTCGCGCGAAAGTCCCGCAATATTCATTTGGTAAACCATAGACGGAATCTCCTTATTTTTTCGTATACGAGTACACTTTGTATTATACATCTATTTTTACGCTATTGCAAGACGTTTTTTGAAAATTACCGATTTTTATTTATAAAAACGGTGATTGCCAATGGTGAAGGCATAGGAACGGTTGTTTGCAATCCAGCTTGAGGTCGATTTTGTCGGCTCATAGAAAAACAGGATTTCATCGTCGATCGTTGTGCCTTCCAGACAGATTTTTGCCGCTATGACCGAAAGGTAATAGGGCGGATTGTAGATAGTACCGATGCTGACGGGGGAAAACTGTGTCCCATATTTGCGATCGAAAATAACGCCGTAGATCGTGTTGGGATACATGTGAGATGCCACACGGTTCAGAACGACATTGCCGACCGCGATCTGACCTAAAAGCGGCTCGCCGCGGCTTTCTGCCGAAATGATACGGGACAGCCAGTATACCTCGTCCGCATCGTAATACGCATCGCCCGGCAGAATCGGGGCAAAGCTACCCTTTAGTGCCACACAGCGCTTCGCTTCGTCCCAGCCTACGGTGATGCCGAAGGCTTTTGCAAGCGGGCGTATCGGAACGTAGAGGGTACCGTTCGACAGGATAACGGCAGGACTGTCGTGATACAGATATCTGCCGTTCGCCGTTATGTAGTACCCACCGTCGGAGCAAACGAGTGAAAGTCCGTTTGCCGACAGCGTTGCGCTTCGCTTCGCGGCATTCCATGATACCGAAACGCCCGTGATCGCGCTTGCAAAGGCGCGAAGCGGCACGTAGGTGACGCCGCGTATCAGGCGCGCATCCACGGAAAGACGGTTGCCGTAATAAAGCGGGATCGCCTCGTAATGCGAGACGTCGGTATCGCGTATCGCCCGTTCGGATGATGCGGGTGCCGCGTATATGGCGGTAGAAAAAACAGTGATGACCAACGAGAAGAGAACCAGCGCCGATGCAGCTTTTGCATAAAACGGTTTTTTGTTCATTCATACCTCCTTTTTCGGAAATTCGTATTTATTTTACCATGCGAGCATACCGTCTTCAAGGCACAAAACCTGGAATTTCGCCTACAGTCTTCCGCTTTTGGCAGCGGCAGGTGCATTTTTCGTCCGTATCGACGAAAATCATACTCTGTTTCCGTAAATTTCCGTAAGCTTCCGCATATTTTTCCCAAACCGCGCATATGGTGTACAAAACGCATATAAAACGTATCAAAACGCTATGGAAACGGAGAGCCTTATGGAAAATATCGAAAGCATGCTGAGCATCGAAGAAAAGGGGCAGTGTTACGCCGCTGACTACGCCGACAGCGATATCTATACCGAAAGCATCGGGGATTATATATTGCCCGATTATCAACCCGAGATCCGCAAAATTCTTCTCGTTACTTCGTCGCTTTTGCCGTCGGGTAACTACGAGAGCGGCGGCCGTGCTACCTTTGGCGGCAGTGTCCGTCACCATATCCTCTATTCAGACGGCGAGGGCAATCTGCAATCGGTCGAGCTTTTTTCGGATTATGACTATGCCTTTGATGCAGGAGAAGCGGCAACGGGTACGGCACTCCATGCAAAGGAGCGCATCACGGGAGTCAACTGCCGTTTGTCGGGACCGCGCAAGCTTTCGATCCGAACGAAAATTTTGTCGCATGTCTATATGATCGGTAAAAAAAGCGCCGCATGCGATATTACGGGCACGGCAAAGGCTCCCGAATGCCTGACAGTCTCTGAAATGCTACCCGCAAGACGATTTGTGTCGACGGAAAGCGAGTTGTCGTGTGACGTTGCGCTGCCGTTCGAGGAGGGGGAATACACGGTCAAGCGTGCCGATGCCACGCTGCACGTTCGTGAGGTACGCGCCGAGCACGGCGACGTGTATATGCGCGGCGATGCTTACGTCACGCTCATCATCGGCAGTGAGGACGGCACGGTGCTTCCGCTGACGGCGCGCACGGCGTTTGAAGAGGTGTATAACGGCGGAGAGATTGCGGCGGATGCGACACTGCTCGGCTATGCGCTTGTGGGCGGTGTGACGGCGGTGGTCGGAGAAGGCGACGGCGGTAAAACGGTGACCGTGACGGTTCCTGTAACGCTGACGGCAGAGATCATAGAGACGAAGGAAACGCTTTTCACTGTAGATGCCTACAGTGGCGATAACGAGATTTGTCTAACCGAGGAAACGGCAAAGCTGCCGATTCTCCATTTCGGCGGCATGGGACATTTTTCCGTCACGGCTGCGGCACGGATGGCAGAGCTTGATGCGACAGATGCCGAAAGCGTTCTCGGTGCAACCGTTACGGCTGAGGAGGTCGTTTGCCGATTCGACGGCATGCGCGCTACCGTCAACGGCAATGCGCGCGTTCGACTGTTATATACGGCGGCAGACGAGGGAAAGACGCGGTATGCGTCTGCAGAATACTGCGTTCCGTTTCGCGGAGAGATCACGTTTCCCGGAGAGCCGTTGCGCTATCGCGTGGACGGCGGCTTCTGCGACATCCGCACGCGCATTGATGGCGATAGCTTTGCCGTAGATGCCGAATATGTATTCGCTTTGACTGCGGAAAATGAAAAGGAGCTTACCGGGATACGTGAGATCCGTGACGGCACTCCTATTCCTTCACCCGAAATGGCGGCGATTGTGATCGCGTATCCCGAAACAGGAGACAGTCTGTGGGATGTAGGAAAGCGGTACAGAGTTCCGCTTTCGGTACTCGGTGAGGTCAACCGCCTCGATACGCGCGCTGTGTCGGCACCCGCGTCTCCGTCTTCGCTGGACGGTGTTTCGCGTCTCGTGATCGTAAAATAAAAAAGCAGGCAAAAATGCAAACAAATGTTTACATTTTTGCCTGCTTGCATTTTTGTATGCGGCAGATCAGGTGATGAAGAACAGCAGTGGATTTTCTTGTAAAGCATGCGATGGGAAAGGAGAGGAGAAACCAGAGCGCGGCGTATACGGGGCAGATCTGACCGAGGAAATGCACACGGAAGCGGCTGTAATCCCAGACGTTACAACCAAGCCATATATTGAAAATAACACCAAGGAGAAGCTCGACAAGAAGTGTGAAGAGTGTGATCAGGATTGACCGCTCGATCCCGCGCATGGGGCGATAGGCGAGGAGCGAGGCGTAAAGCATGACGGCACCGCCCGCCAACGCCATGGAGGGATGGGTGCGCCCGCGCCACAAAAGCTCAAGAAGCGGATACCCCACCGCACCCACGGCAAAATGGAAGGCGGCGGATATGCGTTTTTGCATGCGCTCCTCGCGAAGCGCGTCTCTTATGGAAATATCGTATTTTTTTTGAAGCATATGACACCTCGTTTTGCCTTTATTATGCGTCATAGCGAGGGAAATATGAGAAAAGCGAAACAAATCCTGAAAGAATCCTGAAAAAATGAGAAAAAGGTCTTGCAATTTTGCGTGAAAAAAGGTACAATAAAGGTATCGAAGACTATTGATAAGGAGATACCCCTATGAAACTTAGCGTACTTACCAATCTTTTTGGCGGCATGCCGCTCGAGGAAGCACTGAAAAAGTTCGAAGCACTCGGCGTTGAAGCGGTGGAGCTTGGCTGCGGCGGCTATCCGGGCAATGCACATTGCAACCCGAAGGAGCTGCTGGCGAGCGAGGAAAAGCTCACGGCATTCAAGGCACTTCTCGCGCGCTACAACGTGGAGATCGCATGTCTTTCCTGCCACGGTAACGCCGTTCATCCCGATCCTGCGATTGCAAAATCCTTTGACGACGATTTTCGTGACACGGTTTTGCTTGCAGAGAAGCTTGGCGTGGACACCGTCGTGACCTTCTCCGGCTGTCCCGGCGGCTCGAAGGAGGATAAGACTCCCAACTGGGCAACCTGCGCATGGCCCGACGATTTTCTTGCCGTTCTTGATTATCAGTGGAACGAGGTGCTGATCCCGTACTGGAAGAAGACGGCGGCGTTTGCCAAAGAGCATGGCGTGACGAAGATCGCGTTCGAGATGCACCCCGGCTTTTGCGTGTACAATCCCGAGACGCTGCTCCGTCTGCGTGCCGCTGTCGGTGACGTCATCGGTGCGAACTTTGATCCCTCGCATCTTATCTGGCAGGGAATCGAGCCTGTTGCCGCCATTCGCGAGCTTGCAGGGGCGATCTACCATTTCCACGCAAAGGATACGAAGGTGGACAAATACAATACCGCAAAATACGGTGTGCTGGATACGAAGCCTTACGGTGACGAGATCCACAGAAGCTGGGTTTTCCGTTCGGTCGGTTACGGTAACGGTCTCGACTACTGGCGCGATATCATCTCGGCGCTCCGTCTCGTTGGCTACGATAAGGTGATGAGCATTGAGCATGAGGACAGTCTGATGACGACCGACGAAGGGCTTGAAAAAGCCGTGGCATTCCTCAAAGAGTCGATCATCAAGGCACCGAAGCCTACCTCCATGCACTGGGCATAAAAGATCGTACAGGAAGACGTAGTATACGAAACACATGACATTGAATCAGAAAGGACATTCAACATGAAAACACTTTTTGCAGATTTCAAAAAGTTTATATCCAAAGGGAATATCGTTGACATGGCTGTCGGTGTGATCATCGGTTCTGCCTTCAGTACGATCGTCAACACGCTCGTTAATAAGATTCTTTATCCGCTCCTCTCCCTGATCGGCTCGGGCACGACCGACGGATGGGTAACCGAGCTTCGTCCTGCCGTTACCAACGAGGCAGGCGAGATCGTGACGGCTGCCGTCGTTCTTGATTGGGGCGCACTGGTTTCTGCTATCGTCAACTTCTTGCTTATCGCTGTCGTGCTGTTTACGATCGTAAAGATTGTTGCCAAGGCACGCCGCAGCATGGATCTGAAGCTGCAGATTCAGGAAAAGCTGGACAAGAATCACGATTTGTCCCGCGTGGAAGCGCGTTTGCTTGCAAAGTGGCAGAAGAAGGATCCCGCGACCGCTCCGAAGAAGAAGGAAGCCGCACCGCCGCCTCCTCCCCCCGCACCTCCTGTTCCCACCGAAACCGAGCGCTTGCTTGGCGAGATTCTTGCCGAGCTTAAGGAATCCAAAAAGGCATAAGGAGACAAAGAATGAAGGTTGCAATCGGAAACGACCATACCGCGGTCGAACTGAAAAATCACATCAAAGCCTATCTTGAAGCGAAGGGCTATGAGATGGTTAACGTGGGTGTGGATAGCGGCGAAAGCTGCCACTATCCTGTTTACGGCAAGCGCGTTGCCGATCTTGTGGCTTCGGGCGCGTGCGATCTCGGCGTTCTGATCTGCGGATCGGGCGTTGGCATCAGCCTCGCCGCCAACAAGGTCAAGGGCATTCGCGCCGTTGTATGCTCCGAGCCGTACAGTGCCAAAATGGCGCGCACGCATAACGATGCAAATATCGTCGCCTTCGGTGCACGCGTTGTCGGTCCCGCTATGGCAGAGGAGATCGTCGATGCTTTCTTTCAGGCTTCCTTTGAGGGGGGGCGTCACAGTACGCGCGTCGATATGCTGACGGCAATTGAAAACGGAGAAGCGATCGAGTAATTGCATGGTAAAGCCGATCTTTTAACGGAAGAAAGCCGAACGTGTTCGGCTTTCTTCCGTTAAAAGGGGATACGAAAACAGAAAAAGGTTGTGGCGGTTATAGCGGTTGCATGTTCGTATATACATTTATATATTGATTTGCATCGGTTACTGCAGAAGGGAGGGGCGTATGACGGTCATCGGAGAACAAGCAAGCGATAAAGGCTACGTTGCCGCTATCGGTTTTTTTGACGGTGTTCACGCAGGGCACCGTGCTTTGATCGGGGAAACGCTGCGCATTGCAGAGACGACGGGGCTGATCCCCGCCGTGTTTACCTTTGACGCTTCCTCAAGCTATAAGGGGATGCCGCTTATTATTTCCGAGGCGGAAAAGGAAGGTCTTTTGTTTTCTTATGGGATCCAAACCTTATTCCGCGTTGATTTTCGGGAGATCGCCACGCTTTCTCCCGAAACGTTCGTATATGAGATCTTACAAAAAAAGCTGGGCGTTGTGCATACCGTTGTCGGTCAGGATTTCCGATATGGGTACAAGGCCTCGGGAAGCGCTGAGACGCTTCCCGCCGCCATTCCGACCGTGATCCTTCCGCCGGTTACGGCATATGGGGAGACCGTATCGTCCACGGCGATCCGCCGCGCGGTCGAGGGGGGCGATATGGAAAAGGCAACGGCAATGCTGTTACGTCCCTTTGCCTTTTCCGGCGAAGTCCTGCACGGAAAGGCACTTGGTAAAAATCTCGGATTCCCGACCTTGAATCTATCCTTGCAAACGGGGATGCTGTTGCCGAAATACGGCGTTTACGCATCGCGTGTGACGGTTGCGGGGCAAAGCTATGCCGCTGTCACAAATATCGGCATCCGTCCGTCGGTGGAGGATACCGCGATTCCGAACGTCGAAAGCCATCTGATCGACGTCGCCGGTGATTTTTACGGAGCGGTTGCGCGCGTGGAGCTTTTGCACTTTTTGCGTGCAGAGAAAAAATTTCCCTCGCCCGATGCATTGCGATCCGCAATCGGGGAGGATACGGAGAGTGTACGTATATGGATGAACAAGTATATACACAACTGACGGTGACGGCGGATACTGCGCACCTTGAAACGCTGACGGCGGTGATGTCGATGATCGACACGTCGCTTCTGATCACCGATTATAGCGACGCCGAGACGCTTTCGGGCGTGTACGGCAATCTGATCGATGAAAGCATTTTGGATGCCGATAAAACGCGGGCTTCCGTTTCGGTGTTTCTGACACCCGATAAGAGTATTGCCGAGCATAAGGCTTTTTTGACCGAGCGTTTTTCGGCATTGCAGATTCCCGTCAGCATTACCGTTGACACAATGCGCGAGGAGGATTGGGCGGAAAACTGGAAACAGTATTATCACCCGATGCACTTCGGGCGGGTTACCGTCGTTCCCGCATGGGAAGAGTATACGCCGCAGGATGGCGAGGTCACGCTTCTGATGGATCCGGGGATGGCGTTCGGCACGGGAACGCACGAGACAACACGCCTTGCTCTCTTCTTCCTTGAGCGCGAGATGAAAAGCGGTGCGCGTGTCTTGGACGTGGGCACCGGAAGCGGTATCCTTTCGATCGCCGCCGCGCGGCTTGGCGCTTCGTATTGTCTTGCGACCGACCTTGATCCCGATGCGGTCAAAAATGCGCGCGAAAACGTCGAAAAAAACGGCTGCGATAGCATCGAATGCCGCGTTTCGGATCTGCTTTCCGCCGTCGAGGTTGGCGATACCTACGATTTCGTGCTTGCGAATATTGTTGCCGATATTCTGCTTCTGCTGATTCCCGAGGTGTCGCGCGTCATGAAGCCGCATGCGACCTTCGTTTTGTCGGGCATTATTGCGTCGCGTACCACCGAGGTAACCGAAGCTTTGCGCTTGTATGGCTTTACGGTGAATGAGACGGCAACCGAAAACGATTGGAACGCGATTCTGGCGACGAAAGCCGATTGAGGTTTTTACCGATAACATGCGATAATGTAAATTATACTTTACAAGGAGACTTTATGCCGAGATTTTTTCTTTCCAAAGAGCAGTTGACCGATATGACTTCCGTGACGCTTTCGGGAGACGATGCCCGTCACATTTCGTTTTCGCTTCGCATGGCGGTAGGTGATAGGCTTATCCTCTCGGACGGTGAAGGACAGGAATATGAGGCACGGCTTACTTCGTTTACCGAGGACAGTGTGACGGCAGAGATTCTCTCTTCGCGCAAAAGCCTTGCCGAGCCACCCGTGCAGATCCGTTTGTATCAGGCATATCCAAAGGGCGACAAGCTGGACACGATCGTGCAGAAGGCGGTCGAGCTTGGCGTATCCTCTGTGATCCCATTTGTTTCGGAGCGCTGTATCAAGCGTCCGCCGAAGGAAAAGGCAGAAAAAAACACGGAGCGTCTTTCACGGATCGCTGCCGAAGCGGCAAAACAGTGCGGACGTGCTTCTTTGCCGTCCGTATCGGCACCAATGGATTTTCTGTCGGCAGTCGAGGATGCCGCCCGACACGGCCCCGTGATCTTTTGCTATGAGGCAGAGGAAAACATGAGTCTCAAGGCGGTACTGTCATCGCTTCCGTCCGACATAAAAACAATTTCCTTTATGATCGGGAGCGAAGGTGGATTTTCGCCTTCCGAGGCAGAAGCGGCGCGGATGCGCGGTGCGATATCGGTCAGCCTCGGTCATCGTATTTTGCGTTGTGAAACGGCTCCCGCGTTTGTTCTTGCGGCATGTGTGTACGCGTTTGAATTGTAAACTTTTTTCGAAAAGCCAACGGCTTTTTTGATAAAAACGGCGCAAATTCCGCAAGAACCGCTTGAAATTGTCGTGATCCGTAAACAATTTGTCAAAACTTAATCATCTTTTTTGACAGATCGGACAAAATTTTCAAAAAACCTATTGAATTTTTACAATTTTTGTGATAGAATTTAGTACAGGTTGTACAATTGCTACTTTGATTTCAACAGAGACCATATCTAACGAAGGAGAGAACAATATGTCGAGTCGCTTATACCAAGGGATCATCCATCAAATGAAGGACGCCGTCGGTCGTACCATCGGTGTGCTGGACGAAAGCGGAACCGTTGTTGCTTGCTCTGAGCTTCCGCGCATCGGAGAGGTGCGTACGGGCGTTCGTGAGGAGCTTTCTTACGCTGCGGATTTTTGTGCGTTTGAGGGATATACCTACCGCTTTGTCAACGCCGTTATGAAGAATGATGCCGTTGTATTTGTGGAAGGGGAGGACAAATATGCCGAAAAGATGGCAAGCATTCTCGCGGTATCGCTCGGCAGCATTAAAAATCTGTACGACGAAAAGTACGATAAAGGCTCTTTCATTAAAAATATTATGCTCGATAATATTCTGCCGAGCGACATTTACATGAAGTCGAAGGAGTTGCATTTCAATTCCGAGGAGCTTCGTGTCGTTTATCTCGTCCGCTTCTACGGACATACCGAGCTTTTACCGCTCGAGATCATGCAAGGTATGTTCCCAGACAAAACGCGCGACTACGTGCTTTCGGTTGCCGAGCAGGATGTTGTTCTGGTGCGTGAGCTTGGCTCTATGCCCGATCGCGAGGAGCTGGAGAATACGGCACAGTCGATCGTTGAAACGCTCAACAGTGAATTTTTCGTTCGCGTTGCCGTCGGCATCAGCACTGTGGTGGCAAGCCTCAAGGATCTGGCAAACGCCTACAAGGAAGCACGTATGGCACTTGAGGTGGGCAAAGTGTTTGATACCGAGAAGAGCGTTATCAGCTACGAGAATCTCGGCATCGGCAGACTGGTGTATCAGCTTCCTACCACACTCTGTGAGATTTTCCTTGAAGAGGTCTTTAAGGATGGCTCCTTTGAGTCGCTTGATCGTGAAACGCTTCAGACGGTGCAGTGCTTCTTCGAGAATAATCTGAACGTATCCGAGACCTCGCGTAAGCTGTTCGTACACCGCAATACGCTTGTTTATCGTCTCGAAAAGATCCGCAAGCTGATCGGGCTTGACCTCAGAGAATTTGACCACGCCATTACCTTTAAGGTGGCTTTGATGGTGAAGAAATATCTTTCCTCAAAGCCGATCAAGTTCTGATCGGGGCGTATGCCACGCCGTTTCTTTTTCTGAAAACGGAGTTTTGCATTGCTTAATATTAAGGAGAAAACCATGCAGTTACGCAAACAAAAACACCTTTTTTTGACGGTTTTATATTTGCTCCTTCTCACGCTGTGTCTCACGGTGCTTACCTCCTGCCGATTGGACGGCATTCTTCCGAGCGAAAGCCAGAGCTCGAACGAAGGTCTTCCGCCGGAGATCACCGATGAGATCGCATCGGCGCTTTCTTCCGCGTTGGCTGACGCCGTTCAAAACGGTGTGATTGACGACGACGGAAACCCCGCCGACGTTCAGCGTGTTGTCCGCCTTTTTGATACCTATGGCTATGATAGCATCAAGCTCACCTGGCTGGATTCTTTGTATGAATACTACTTTGTCGGTGAATACAAGACGGTTGCCGCTCTTGCTCCCGACATCGTGACCTTCCTTGCCAAATACGTCAATGCCGAGGAGGTGCAGTCGCGCGACGAGCTTACCGACGTTCTGGTGTACGCGTATGCGCGCTGCGTCGGTGATAAGTATTTTGCCTATTATACGAAGGAAGATTTTTCGCATTACGAGGAGGACGTGAATGCCACCTATACGGGAATCGGCGTGCAGGTGCTCCGTCTTGACAGCGGTTACCTCGAGATCGTGAAGGTGTATAAGGATACGCCTGCTCTTGAAGTCGGAATTGTCGAGGGCGATCTTCTCATTAAGGTCGAGGGCGCGGACATCTCCTCCCTCAGCCTGAACGATGCGACGGCACTCGTTCGCGGCGAAGAGGAAACGTATGTGAACATTACCGTCCTGCGCGATGGTGTTGAGATTGACTTTCATGTGATGCGTAAGCGTATGACCGAGTACACCGTGGATTTCAAGATGCTGGATAACGGCGGTGAGAAGGTCGGCTATATCAGTATATCGGAATTTGACGACGGTACGTTTCCGCAGTTCGTCGTGGCGTATCAGACTCTGATTGCAGAGGGTGCGACCGCGTTTGTGCTTGACGTACGCACCAATCCCGGCGGCACCGTGCTTTCGGTTTCCGCGATTCTCGAATATATTTTGCCTGACGGCGTGATCGCCACGATGAATTACAAGCATTCGATTTACGATTATACGATATCGTCGGTATTCGATGCGATGTCCGAAGGCTCTGAGAAATATGCCGAATATAAGGCGATATACGATGCGATCGCCGAAAAAGAGGGAAGCGGCGACCATGTGATCCGCGAGCCGATCGCGGTTCTCACGAACGAATACACGATTTCGGCGGCAGAGTTGTTTTCTTCCGCGATCCGTGACTATGCCAACGACGAAAAAATGAATGCGCGTCTTTTTGGCATCAAAACCTACGGCAAGGGCACCGGTATGACACCGCTTCCCCTTGTGGGAACGCTTGCGGACGGTACGACGGGCTACGATGGCTCGTATATCAAAATATCGTCCTTGACTTACGATCCGCCCAATGGGGAAAACTATGAAGGAGAGGGCGTGCATCCGCATGAGGTCGTGCCTCTTCCGCCCGAGGTTGCCGACAAGAGCCTTCTGAAGCTGACGCTTGAGGAGGATACGCAGCTACAGGCGGCACTCGCCTACCTTAAGATGAACAAATAAGATCGGCTGTGCAAGTTTTTGCTTCCGTTATCCGTTTTGTGTTTCTATATCATAATAAAAATATACAAATTCCGAAGGAGAATACCGATATGTCAGAGAAGACCACCAATTATACCGCCGCCGGCTTTAAGGCGCTTCAGGACGAACTGGATTATTTGAAAAACGTGAAGATGGAAGAGGTCAAGGCAGATATCGCACAGGCGAGAAGCTACGGTGACCTTTCCGAGAATAGTGAGTACGATGAGGCAAAGAACGAGCAGGCAAAGGTTGCCGCACGTATGATGGAGCTGGAGAACATGATCGCACACGCGGTGGTCGTGGATGACGGTGAGATCGACGAGAGCGTTGTCAGCATCGGTTCGCTCGTTACCGTTTTGAACGAAAAGCTTGGTAAGGAGATCACCTACCACATCGTCGGCTCATATGAGGCAGATGCCTTCAACAGAAAAATCTCGGATATTTCTCCGATCGGTGCCGCTCTTCTCGGAAACCGTGCAGGCGACACTGTGACCGCTACCGTTCCCGCGGGAGATATCAGCATTAAAATTCTTGACGTAAAGCGCGCAAATTAAGGAGACATCATGGCAGAACAGAATCAAAAGGAAATCAAGAACGACACGAGTGAGCTTGCGGTACGCCGCGAGAAGCTTGCTGCTATGCGCGAGAACGGCTTCGACCCATATACCGTTACAAAGTATGAGGTGTCGACCGACAGCGCAGCGATCGTTGCCAATTTTAAGGACGAAGCCGAGGAGCAGACGGTTGTCAGCATCGCCGGCCGTATTGTGAGCCGTCGCGTTATGGGTAAGGCGTCCTTCGTGCATCTCTACGACCGCGCAGGTAAAATCCAGCTTTACGTCCGCCGCGATGACGTGGGCGAGGATACCTATGCCGCCTTTAAAAAGTGGGATGTCGGTGATATTGTCGGCGTTGAGGGCTTTGTTTTCCGCACGCAGACCGGAGAGATCTCCGTGCATGCAACGAAGCTTTCGCTTTTGTCGAAGTCGCTGCTTCCGCTCCCCGAAAAATTTCACGGACTGACCAATACCGATCTTCGTTACCGTCAGCGTTACGTCGATCTCATCGTGAATCCTGAGGTCAAGGATACCTTTGTGAAACGCTCACGCATCCTGACCGAGATCCGTAGCTATCTTGATGGCAAGGGCTTCCTTGAGGTAGATACGCCGATTCTCGTTCCGCTTGAGATCGGTGCATCGGCGCGTCCCTTCGTGACGCATCATAACACGCTCGACATGGATATGTACCTGCGCATCGAGACCGAGCTTTATCTGAAGCGTCTGATCGTCGGCGGCATGGATCGCGTTTACGAGGTTGGACGTATTTTCCGTAACGAGGGGATGGATACGAAGCACAATCCCGAGTTCACAACGATCGAGCTTTATCAGGCGTATACCGATTATAAGGGCATGATGGATCTCGTTGAGGAGCTGTATAAGCATCTCTGCGATAAGATCTGCGGCTCGCGCGTGATCCCGTATCAAGGTCATGAGATCAACATGGACAAGTGGGAACGTCTCACCATGATTGAAGCGGTCAAAAAGTACGCAGGCGTAGATTACCATGATTGGGCGACCGATGCCGATGCACGCGCCGCTGCCAAGGAAAAGCACGTCGAGGTGCCTGCCGATGCTACGAAGGGAACGGTGCTCGTCGAGCTGTTTGATGCCTACGTGGAGGAGAATCTCATTCAGCCGACCTTCATTTACGACTATCCCGTCGAGAACAGTCCGCTTGCGAAGAAGAAGCCCGGCGACCCGCTCTTTACCGAGCGATTTGAATACTTCATCAATGCGACCGAGTTCGGTAACGCCTTCTCGGAGCTGAACGATCCGATCGACCAGAAGGAGCGCTTTGAGATGCAGGTCGAGGCAAAGCGTAAGGCAGAGCCGAATTGCCGTGCCGAGGTGGATTACGATTACGTGACCGCGCTCGAATACGGTATGCCCCCTACGGGCGGTCTCGGCTTTGGCGTTGACCGTCTCGTAATGCTATTAACCGATTCGGCATCGATCCGCGACGTTCTTCTGTTCCCCACGATGAAGCCCGAAACCTAAATAACAACGGGAGACTGTTTTTCGGCAGTCTCCCTCTTCAAAAAGGAGTAACCTATGCATCCTACATTCGGTGAAGAGGACAAGATCCACGGCGAACCGATGGCAACGCCGCAAACAACAAAGGCAAAGGTAAGCAACTTTTTTTATCACTATAAATGGCATACCGTGATTGCTTCGTTTCTTGCTGTGGTGCTTGTGATCTGCAGCTTTCAATTTTGCTCGCGCGAAAGCTATGACATACACGTTATGTATGCAGGTCCCAAGGGGCTTGTATCAGCACAAACGCATGCTGCGGCGATCTCGCTTGAGGGGATCGCGCGCGATTATAACGGTGACGGCAGTGTCCGCGTTTCTTTCAATTCTCTCTATATTGACAAAAGCATCGGTAACAATGCCGATGCGAACGACATAGACTCTTCGATCCTTGCACAAAGAAGCTATGAAAACTACGAAACCTTTGTTTCGGAGATGCAGATGGGGAATTACTTGATTCTTCTCTTGTCACCCGAGCTGTTTCGCGAGCTGGATACGGGAACCGGAATTTTTATGCCTGTTGCTGAATTTGCCACGGTTTCGGATGCCGATTGTGTCGGTGAGAATCGCACAGGTGTCAGAATCTCGGCGCTTCCCATCTATAGCCTTGCCGGAATTTCAGCTTTACCGAAGGACACGGTGCTTTGCATCCGTCAGCCCTCTGCCATTTCGGAATGGTATAAGAGTATGTTTGGGAAAACCAATACCGAAAAGGTTCTCGGCTATCATAAAGACTTTTTTTCACAAATGCTGATACATATTCCTGCCGAGGAGGGCGAGGAATAAATCGGGAAATAAAAAGGCTCCCGTGCTTTGGCGGCACGGAAGCTTTTTTATTTGTTTTATTATTCTGCAGCAGCGGCGGGAACACTGTCGTATTCGCCGGCAGCGGCAGCCATGATAACAGCACCAAGCTCCTCGGCCATGCGCTCGGAAACCTCACGGTTAACCTTTACGCTGACATAGATGGTAGCGAGGTTGTTGTCTCTTTTTCTGAAGAAACGGAAGAAGCCCTTGGTGAGCGAGTTGCCGTTTTTCGTGGAGCAACCGAAGGCGTGGGTGATGCGGGTGTCGGTTTCGAAGGAAGCGGACAACACCAGATCCTTCTTGAAGCAGAAGATGAGGAAGAAGATAGCGGCAGGAATCAGGGCGGCGAAGAGTGCAGGCATCTCCAGAGCAATTGCGCCTACGATACCGAGCAAGGCAATGACGATTGCCAGAACAAGGAAGATCGGGTAGGGCTTCATGCTGTAAGAGGTGCTGACGTACTTTGCAGCTTCGACGGGCATTTGCTGGGTGGTGATGGTTCTGCCGCCGGTCATATGAGAGGTCTCAACGTGTACGATACGCTTGTTGGTGACAACGAGCGATTTGCCGGCAAATGCGGCGCTACCGATCTTGAAGCCTTTCTGGGTGGCATAGTCATACGTTCTGATGACTTTTTCGTTTTCTGCGAATTTGATAGACATAAGACGGACTCCTTGTAATGAAATTACCCTAAGGTACAGTGAAATTATACTAAATTTATGTACAAATGTCAAGGGATTTGTTAAAAAAATTTTAAAAACTTGTTAAAATTTCATCCAATATTTGTAATTTTCTTTTAAGTCATAACCACCGGCTAAGCAGGTGGCTTGCTCAGCCCTATAAGGGCATGTTACTGGCGGGGCTGAAAGCCCACTGAAACATTTGACACTTGCAAACTCGCCCTACTGCCACAGATGTGGCTACTATTTCGCCTCCCTT